>CALLYX010000345.1 GCA_937858775.1 uncultured bacterium
GTTCTGCCGTGCGACGATGAGGGCGCCGGCCGCCCCGGCGAAACGCCGCCGGTAGAGGTCGCCGGCCGTGTGCGCGTCGCACGACCAGGAGAGGTGGCCTCGGCCGTTCATCGGGGTGGAAGGTAACATATGCCGCTCGCCCGGTCAAACGGCCGGCCGGCGGGGCGGCGCGCCGAGAAGGGCCCGCGCCTTCATCCCCCCGCGCTCACGTTCGTCAATCCGAAATGCATGAACGTCCCCTCCCCTATCTCCCCCGAGACCGCGGCGGCGAGGCGCCTGGCGCCGGCCATGTCCGCCGCGAGTCCGAAAACGGCCGGGCCGCTGCCGCTCATGCACGCCCCCAGCGCCCCGCGCGAGACGAGGAGCGCCTTGAGCCGGTCGACCTCGCCGCGGTGGGCGCCTGGGGCGTCCTCCAGCCGGTTATAGAGACGGGCGGCGACGCTGCGCGGGTCCCCGCGCGCGAGGGCCTCGAGAAGGCCCGCCACGCCCGGCGCCCTGCCGGGGCCCCCGCCCTCGAGCGAGGCGTAGACGCCGGCGGTAGGGACGGCGACGGGCGGGACGAGGAGGACGTAGGCGAGATCGGGGCCCCCCCGGACGGGGGAGACCGCCTCCCCCCGCCCCCCGCATCGAGCGGTCCCGCCGTGTATGAAGAACGGTACGTCCGAGCCGAGCCCCGCAGCGATCTCCTCAAGCGCGCCCGGCGCGAGCCCGGCGCCCCAGAGGCGGTTCAGGCCCAGGAGGACCCCGGCGGCGTCGCTGCTCCCTCCGCCGAGCCCCGCCGCAACGGGTATCCTCTTCGCGAGCCGTATGACGACCCCGCGGCCCTGCGGCGCGTAACGCGCCATCCCCAGCGCGGCGCGAACGCAGAGGTTCCGCGAGTCGACCGGCAGCCCGGCCGCGTCGCACGTCATCGCTATGCCGCCGCCCCCGCGGATCCCGATGGACACCTCGTCGCGGAGATCGATCGCCTGCATGACGGTGACTATGTCGTGGTAGCCGTCGGACCTCCGCCCCAGGACGTCGAGATAGAGGTTGATCTTGGCTGGGCAGGGGATCTTCATTGCGCGCGGCGGCACGCGGGCGGCGGGCGTGCGCCTCACTCCTTGACGACTTCCTTCTTCTCCGGATGGCCTGCGCCGCCCGGCGGGGGAAGCTGGAGGCGGGCGCGGAGCTCGTCTATCTTCCTCTTCACCGCCTCGTTCTTCGGGTCGAGGGAGAGCGAACGCTCCCACTCGGCGAGCGCCTCCTTCCACATCTTCTTCATCCGGTAGGCGTCCCCGAGGTGCTCGACGACCACCGGGTCGTTCCCCATCAGTTTCGCGGCTCGGGAGAGCGTCTTGAGCGCCTCGTCGTACATCCCGCGCTTGAAATAGACCCACCCCAGGCTGTCGACGTATGCGCCGTTTTCGGGCTCTATGGCGAGCGCCTTGCCGATGAGCGCCTCGGCCTCGTCGAGCCTGATCCCCCTCTCCGCGTACATGTAGCCGAGGTAGTTGTACGCCTCCGCGTCGTCCGGGGAGAGCGCGATCGACTTCCTGAACTCCTCGACCGCGTCGTCGAACCGGCCCATCCGCTCGAGGGAGGAGCCGATATGGAAGCGGATCGCGCCCCCCTCGGCCCCGAGCTCGAGGGCTCGGCGGTACGAGGCGACCGCATTCTCATAGTCGCCGAGCGCGGCCTGCGCCAGCCCGAGGTAGAAATAGACCGCCGACGACTCGAGCCCCCCGTCGAGCGCCTCCTGGAGGAGCTCGACCGCGTCTTCCTTGCGGTCGCCCATCAGGTAGATTTGCGCCAGGCCTAGGTAGCCGGCGATGTCGCGGGGCATCAGCTCGATCAGGAGGCGGTACCGGCCCTCGGCCTTGTCGAGCTGCCCCGTCTCCCGGTACAGGTTGCCGAGGAGGGCGTAAATGTCCAGCTTCAGCGGAAATATCTTCAGCGCCTGCTGGTACTCCTCTATCGCCTCCTCGCGCCGGTTCAGCAGGTCGTACACCTGCGCGAGCTTGTAATGGACGTCGAAGTAGCCGGGGGCGATCTCGGCGGCGCGCTTGAGGTTCTTGAGGGCCGGCTCGATCTGTTCCTCGCCGCAGTACAGCAGGCCGAGCTTGAACCAGAGGACCCAGTGATCGGGGCGGGCGCGCACGGCGCGCTCGAAGATCTCGATGGCGTCCTTCCTCCGGTCCTCGTTGAAGTAGAGCTGGCCGAGGGCGAGATACCCCTCCTCCCCGCCGGGGGCGAGGCGGATCGCCTCCTCGAACTCCCGGATCGCCGCCGCGGCGTCCCCCTCCGCGTAGCGCGCCCTGCCGAGGAGCATGCGCCCCTCGACCAGGCCCGGGTCCTTCCGGACGGCCGCGTCCCCCTCCTCGGCCGCCTTTGCGAACATCTGCCTCCTGAAATAAATCTCCCCGAGGCGCACATGGATGGGGGCGGCCGTACGGTCATAGCCGAGGGCGGCCGCGTACTCCGCCGCCGCGCCGTCGAGGTCCCCCGCCTTCTCGTGGAAAACGCCGAGACAGTAGTGCAGGTACGCCTGGGAGCGGCCGGGGTAGGCGGCGGCGGGCGGGGCGGGGGCCCCGCCCGCTGCGGGACGGAGCCCCGCGCAGCCGCAGAGAAGGAG
>CALLYX010000346.1 GCA_937858775.1 uncultured bacterium
TCTCGATGCTGATCCCGGTCTGGGCGAAGCCCACCCAGCTTATGAGGCCGCGGATATAGGGGCTCTTCTCGCGTACCTGCCGCATGACGTCCGCGACGCGCTTCGATATGAGCCGGAAGTCGCCGGTGTCGAGGGGGATATCCACCTCGGCGAGTTTTCGGAAGAGGCGGTAGTAGCAGGCCGCCGTCAACCGCTTGAACGCCCCTTCGCCCTCGCGCTTCGCCCTCACCGCATAGACGACGTCGTATCCCTCCCGCCACTTTGCGACGAGGTCCGGGATGGCGGAGGGGGGGTCCTGGAGGTCCGTGTCCATGACGACGATGGCGTCGCCGCGGGCGTGGTCGATCCCCGCCTTGATCGCGACCTGGTGGCCGAAGTTCCTGGAGAAGGAGAGAAGCCGGACACGCGGATCGCCCCGCCGGAGGCCCACCACGATCTCGACGGAACGGTCGCTGGAGCCGTCGTCGACGAAGATAAACTCATACTCCGCCGGAATACCCGCCAGGACGTCCCTGACCGCCCGGTAGAACTCGGCGAGGCACGCCTCCTCGTTGCGAAACGGCGCCACGATGGAAATCAGGGTGTCCATGGGGTCCCCTAGGCCATTCTGCCGGCGCACGGATGCGCAAACCGCCCACATTCTAGCAAGAGGGGGGGCGGCGCACAAATCAAAACCGGGAGGGGGAACGGGTCAGAGGTCGCGGTAGCTGACGAGGGCTACGCCGCCGCGCCGGACGGCTTCCCCGACGGCCGGGGAGAGAAGGGCGTCGGCCTCGTCGGCGCACCGGTCGCTGATGTCAAAAGAGCCGAACTCGCCGCGGAGCGCCTCGAACGCCTCGCGAGTCCGTCCCGGGTGGGTCATGATCTCGCTCGTCCCCCCGGGGAGGGAGGAGACGAGGAGGGCGAGGGCGGACGGGAGCATCTCCCCGCTGCGCCGTATGCCGAAGAAATGATCCGGATGGGCGATCGCGCGGGCGGCAAGCATCCCCCTTGCGCGCCTGGCGTACGCCCGGATGAAGAGGGAGGAGTAGAACCTCTTGCGCAGGAGGCCCGAGAGGGACGCGGGGGCCCGCTCCCAGCTCAGGCGCATCCTGCGTATCCCGTGCCGCAGGGCGGCCTCCATCGCCGGCCCGATGAAGATCATATGAAGGTGTTTTTCGCTGTCGAGATGGGTGACCGGGACGCCGTCCGCGAGCGCCTTGCCTATCTGCGCCCCGAACTCCTCCGCGATCTCGCGCGCCTCCAGGCGCCCGGCCAGATGGCGGCGGAGAAGCAGGGCGGTCTTCCCGAGGAACAGCCCGTCGGGCCCCACG
>CALLYX010000347.1 GCA_937858775.1 uncultured bacterium
GCCGGGGCACCTCCGGAAACGGATCGACGCATGACGGACGGGAGGCGAGGGGGCGCGGGACCCGGGGCGGCCGGCGGCGCCTGCCTGAGATGCGGGGAATGCTGCCGCGTGCGGGGATTCGTCCGCCTCGGGGCCGGCGAGGCGGACCGGATCGCCGTTTTCCTCGGCATGGACCCCCGCGCCTTCGCCGCGGAGTACGCGCGCCTCGCCCTCGACCGGCGCTCCCTCGAGCTCGGCGAGAAGGAGAACGGCGAGTGCGTCTTCCTCCTGGGGAACGAATGCGTCATACACCCGGTGAAACCGGCGCAATGCCGCGCCTTCCCGGACGGATGGAGGTACCCCGGGGCGGAGGAGATATGTCCCGCCTGCCGGCCGGGGCCGCAAAAGCCCGTTTAGCGGGGATGACAAACGGCGGTGGGCATCGGTCACCGATCGCACCCCGCCCGGGAAAGGGGGATACATGCGGATCACAGTGGAGAGGCCGACGCCCGGCGATCTGAAGCGGCTCGGGGTCGAGGAATGGGGGACATGGGGGCGCGAGCCGGGCACCTTCGACTGGTCGTACGACTCCCCCGAGACATGCTACATACTCGAGGGGAGGGCGCGGGTCGAGACGCCCGCCGGCTCCGTCGAGTTCGGAAAAGGCGACCTCGTCCGTTTCCCAAGGGGGCTCTCCTGCACGTGGACGGTCATCGAGGGGATACGAAAGAAATTTTCTTTCCAATAGGAACCCGCGGCGGCGCCCCACGCCCCGTTCGGCCCGAGCGGGCGGTCAACGGGGGAAGAGCCGGTATATCCTGAACGGCCCCTCCAGGCGGACAACGCGCGCCGCGAACCCCGCGAAGATCTCATTCCTCTCGGCGTCGAACCGGCCCGGGTGATCCGGGTCGGACCAGTCGTCCGCCATCACGACCTTCCCCGCGCGGAGCATGGCGCGCACCTCGTCGAGATGCCGCTGAACCGGTTCTACGGGCAGCGTTACCCGGGAGCCGTCGGCGAGCCGTATCGCGAGCCGGGCGTACATCTCCCTCGGCGAAACCACGTAATACCGGCGGGCGGTCCCGCGCAGGAGATACCGGTCCAGCATGGCGGGATGGATGGACGAGATGACGCAGCCGTCGGGCGGGAGCATCTTCCGATAGGCCTCGCAGATGACGTATTGGTAGGGCGGATCGCGGCGGCGGTGGATCTCCCGGGCGAGCGAAAGGCACATCCCAGACGCGGCGAAGGCGAAGAGGGCCGCCCAGGCGAGGGTCGGCGCCGTGACGCGCCCCCGGCACAGCGGCCTGAGGCGCCGGGATGCGCCGTAAGCGGCGAACGAGAGGAGAAAGGGGAGGACGAGGAAGAGATACCTCGGATCATGGTCGACGTACGTCATATGCAGGAGAACATACAGTCCTATGACGGACAGGAAGGCGAGCGCCGCCGACCTCCTTTGGCGGCCGCAGCGGCCCGACACGTCGAAGGCCCCGGCGATTCCCGCGAGGATGAACATGAAGACCGCCGGGCCGTATGCGCCCTGGAGGCCGAGCAGCGAGGAGGCGTAGTAGGCGCCGTTCGTGGTGCCGAGGAAACGCTCGATCGCCTGCGCGGCGTTCTGCGGTTCCGGCGGGATCCAGCGGGGGGATATGTTCATGGCGATATTCCTAAGCGAAAAGGGCGGCGCGGCCAGCATGTGCCAGACGTGATACCCGCTTCGAAACGGACCGCCGTACATTCGGGCGCAGAAGGAGAGGTACGGAAGCACCACCGGCGCCGCCCCCGCGCACACAAGCCCCGCCGCCTTCGCGCCCTCCCTGACGCCCCTGGAGGCGAGGAAGATCGCCGGGAGGGCCAGGAGGGCGACGAGGATCGTCGGCCGCGCGACGTAGCCGCACCCGAGGAGCGCCCCCAGGAGAACCGCGCCGGCCGGCCACGGCTCCTCCCTTCTCGTGAGCTCCATGAAGAGGAAGACGACGCTGAGGAGAAGCATGCACGAGAGCGCCTCGCTCCTGACGAGCCGGCCGAGTGAGAGAAACAGCGGGTGCGTCCAGAGGAGGGCCATGGCGAGGAGCGCCGCCGCGCCCCCGAACGCCCGCCGGCAGACGGCGTACGTCAGGGCGAGGGCCGAGAGCGCGCACGCCAATGTGGCGTATACCGCATTCCCCGGGAAGGGGCCGAGGATCCGATACGCGAGGGCGATGAGCAGCGGATAGCCGGGGAAATCCTTCGCGGGATAGTACTGCCGATTGACGCCGATCACGTATCCTTTGCCCTCCAGGATGTTCAGCGCGGAGAAGGCATAACGGGCCGGATCGTCCTTGAGCATGGACATGGCGTAGTACGGCGGGAGATAGAGCGTGCAGGCCGCGCAGAAGAGGATCCCCGCGAAGAGGGCGCGCCGCGCCCCCGTCGACCGGGCGGGGCGCAAGAGGCGCCGGGCGCCCTCCCCATGGAGAAGAGAGAGCGACGCCGTCACCGCGCCCGCCACGAGGAGGGAGAGATGGAGCCGCCGCACCGCGCGGATCGTCCCGGCCTCGAGAAGCCCGTCCGCGCTCAGGCGGCTGGAGATAAGGGGCAGGGCGATCGGCGCGCTGCAGATGACCCCCGCCGATACGAAGAGGGCGGCTAGGAGCGGAAGCGACCTTCCGGCTGAATAAGTTCGCATCGACCCGCACCCCCCGGCGCATCCCCTCCCGGGGCCGGCGGCTTGGCGGAGAGGGGCGCCCTCATCTTTCCCGGCCCAGAATGCTGCGCGCAATCTCCCTGAGCGGCGCGGCGCGGTCGTCAAACGCACGGAGGGCGGCGAGCGCCCCCTCGACGTAGCCGCGCGCTATGCGCCGCGACCCATCTATCCCGTAGCGCGCTGGATAGGTGGCCTTGCGCGCCGCCGCGTCCCGCTTCGCCCTCTTGCCCATCTTCTCCTCGCTCCCGGTCGCGTCGAGGATATCGTCGGTCACCTGGAACGCCATCCCCAGGGCGCGCCCGTAGCCAGCGAGGGAGCCGGCCTGCGCCTCGGACGCCCCGGCGAGGATGGCGCCGAAGGAGAGCGTGAAGGAGGGATCCACGGCCATGGCGGGGTTCTGCAGGAGGATGATGAAGGCGGCGACGGGCACGCCGAGGAGGGCGGACGAGCGGACGCCCTGGCCCATGTAGCCCCAGGTGAGCAGGAAGAGGGAGTTCATGATGACGGCGCGCAGGGTGGAGGGGCGCGCGCCGGTGATGATGGCAAAGATGACCAGCGCAAAGATAATGAAGGGCACATAGACTTTTTTCGACACCTTCACCATGGCGAAGATGCCCATGAACATGACCGTGATGATGGTGACATGCAGACCGGAGACGGCGAGAACGTGATTGATGCCGGAGTAGCGG
>CALLYX010000348.1 GCA_937858775.1 uncultured bacterium
CGGGCGGGGCTTCTTCCCGCCGCGCTGCTTCACGATGGACGGCTTCATGGAGCACTCGCTGCGCGCCCTGTCCCCGCGCCGCCCCATCCCGGCGCTGGACGCGTGGCATATCATCTATCGGCTCACGCGGGATTTCGCCCCCGGGATGTTGGAGGGGCGCAGGGCGTTTTCGCGCTTCGCGGTATGGGCGCGCGAGATAGCCGCCTTCATCGACGAGCTGGATATCGAGGATGTCGCGCCGGAAACCCTCGCCGCCGTGCAGGAGGGGGCCGCGCTCGGCCTCGACGCCGCGCCGGGGGTGGCGGGCCTGATCGAGAAGATCTCGGCGATCAGGGACGGGTACCACCGCGCCCTCGCGGAGCGCAGGGCGGCGTCGCGCGGCCTCACGTACCTCCTCGTTTCGCGCGGCATCGGCGGCCTCGCCTTCGACGAGTTCGACAGGATCCTCTTCTGCGGCCTCTTCTCCCTGCACCGCACGGAGGAACGCGTCGTATCGGAGCTGTACCGGCGGGGGGCCGCCGACCTTTATTTCCAGCGCGGGGACGAGGCGTGGCCCTCGCTCGACCGCCTCTCGAAGGCCATCGGCGCCCCGATCCCCCCCCCGGGGGGGGGCGCCGGGCGCGAGCCCGAGATCGCCCTCTGGGCCGGGAACGACACCCAGACGCAGGTCGGGATCGTGCGCGGGATCGTCGCCGGCATCCCCGACCGCTCGGAGACGGTGATCGTTCTTCCGGACCCGGGGGGCGTCATTCCGCTCGTCTCGGAGATCTCCTCCGTAGAGCCGGAGTTCAACGTCTCCATGGGATACCCCCTGCGCCGAAGCGCGCTCTGCAATCTCCTCGGCTGCGTCTTCGACGCCCAGAAAGGAATGCGCGGCGGCGCCTACTACTCCCGCGACTACCTGAGGGTGCTGACGCATCCCCTGGTGAAAAACATGTCGGTCGTCCGCGACGGCGCGCTCACCCGGGTGCTGGTCCACAAGATCGAGGAGGCGCTTCGTGGTACGGGCGGGTCGCCGCTGGAGGGGAGCCGCTTTGTCCGAGCGGAGGAGGTGGAGGCCATGGAGGGGGTGTTTTCCGCCGCGGCCGCCGCGCTGCGCGAGATGGGGATCGACGCGCGGC
>CALLYX010000349.1 GCA_937858775.1 uncultured bacterium
ACTTCATCACGGGGCAGTGGTCTTGGTCGCCGTTCGCCGTGTCGCCGTATTGGACCGGCGACACCGCCGAAAGGGGGTTGAAGACGCGGCTGTCGAAGACGACCCCGCCCGCGTAGGGGCCGCTGTCTTCGCCGAGGTCGAGGGGCGCGATCCCTCCGCCGAGAAGGGAGTTGGGGATGAGCCAGTCGTAGTTGTAGGTGCGGTTCACATTGGTGCGGTCGTTCCCCCCGACCTGGTCCACGGGCGTACCGTCCGAAATGGTGACCCAGCACGACCCGCCCCAGTTCGAGCCGTTGAGGAGGGTGGGGATCGGCTCGGAGGAGCGGTTCGCGGTGTTGAAGTCGCCGCCGATCACCAGGTAGTGGTTGTTGTCGAGGTTGGCCCTGATGTAGTTGATGACGTCCTTTATCTGGTTTATCCGGATGCCTTCATCCGAGGAGTGGAGGTGCGCGGAGACGACCTGCAGGTTCGTGTCGCCCGGGATATCTATGACCGCCCAGTCGTGGTAGTAGTTGGCCCTCTGGAGATCGGGCCAGCTCCCGGAGGAGAGGATGGGCCACCTGCTGACGATGCCGTTCTTCTGGTAGCCCGCGGATGCCCGGTGATACGTGTAACCGGCCCCGAACGCGGCGGCGACCCATCCGTCTATGTCGTCGGCAGCCGGGTAATCGACGTACCATTCCTGGAGGCAGGCCACGTCCGGCTTGAGGCCTTGAATTATCCTGACGGTTTCTATGCCCGCCTTGGTCGTGAGCTTGCTGACGTTCCAGCTCATTATCCGGAGTTCGTCGGCGTGGGTGGCGGCGGCCGCGAGCAGGACCGCGGAGGAAAAGAGGGAAATAGAAAACGGCGCGAGGCGGGGCCCTCTTGGGTTCATCTCCAGGTCTCCTTCTGCGTTGCCGTCCCGGCGGCGCGGATTCGTTTCGCCGCGGGGCCGGGGTCGTTCCGCGTTTGCGGGACCCATAGCAAGATAGCAACTCGGGCCATCATGCGCAATAGTTCGCCTTAACAAAATAACGTTGAACAGCCGCCCGGAAAGCGGGTATCGCCGTCAATCCTATTATGACTATAAGTTTAGTAGCAATGATAGTCCGCGGGTCGTCATTCCGTCAATAGATTATTTTGATTGCCATTGCCGGCATATATCAAAGGCGGCGGATTGCGGCAGGATGAGGTCGGCGTGCGCGCGACAGGACTTTTCAGAAGGGGGTTGACGGGCGGCCGCGGATTTCCCCGCCTTGCAACCGGGGAGTCTGGGGCGAATGCCGCGCGGCCGCTTTCGACACGCCGCGGCAGCGGCTTTATGCAGAACCGTTCAGGCGGAGAGGCAGGCCGGTCTCCGCGAAGCGTTTGCCGGACGGGCGGCCGCAGTGAAATAGCCGCCTCCGCGGCGCGCGGACCGGGCCGCTCCGCTTGCCGCCTTGGTGTTCCCGCGGTTTCGGCGGGTCGAGGGGGGCGGCGCGGGCGAGCCGCGCCCTCCTGCGAGGATCGGGTGGCGCCCGACGGGGCATCCCGTGCGGGAGGAGAGAAAGCGGGCGCCTGTCGGGACGGTATCGCGGGATCGGCAGCCGGCCGAAACGCCGCGCGGCACGGCCGGCCGCGCGTTTAGAGGATCGTTCCGGCGGCGGCGACTCCCGGCTAGAGCCAGCCGTAGCCGGCGGCGAACCCGTCGCCGAAATCGACCATCCATTCGTCCCCCGGCGCCGGCGCGTAGTAGGGCTGGAAGTTCACGCGCGCCGGCATCGGTATGGTCGGCGTCGGCGACGGCGTCGGCGTGATCGTGGGTGTCGGAGTGGGGCCGCTGTAGACGCTGTTCTGGGCGCGTGCCGTGCCGTTCAGGGGATTGCCGTACGCGTCGAGGCCGTTCCTCGTCGTCCCGTCGTTCCGCGCCCAGTTCTCCGGGATGTTTCCGGAGACCGCCGGGTCCTTCCTCTCCATCGTGTAGTAGCCCGGCGAGGCGGTGCCGGCGAACCAGCCGCCGGAGCAGTTCACCTGGTCCATGACCGTCGCCCCGAGCAGGAGGGTGAGGTTTTCCCCGGTGTTGTTGAGGCCGTTCCCGCCTATCCTGTCGGCCGGGATGTCGCCCACCGTAGTGTCGTCGGTGCGCTCGATGAGGTAGTAGCCCTTCGCCGCGATGCTCCCGGTGAGCGTGCAATACGTTCCCTTGCCGGTGGTGATGCTCCAATCGGAGAGATAGATGACGCCCCCGGTGGTGTTGTGGAGCTCTATCCACTCGTCCGCCGTCGAGGCGGCGGTCCCGCCC
>CALLYX010000350.1 GCA_937858775.1 uncultured bacterium
GTACCACGCTCCCCACGGCCCCCCAGGCCACCCCCATCCGTTACGGGCGCTGACGTCGCGACCCAACAGGCGAGACACGTATCCGAATGGTACAAGATGCGGGAGCGGACGGTCAACCGATGCGGTCCGGATGCGGTCCGGAGGGTGCGTTCCCCGGTGGTAGGTAGGGGGCACGCGGAACGGCACTCCCCTCAGTCCCCCCCCAGTACTACAACCGTACATCGCACGAGGGCCAGCGGGCGCTCCGGCCTCCTCGGGTCGGCGTCGGGCCTCTCTGCCCGCGGAGCGGGCGATACATGTGTAGCCGCGGGCGTCAGCCCGCGGACGCGCGGCCCCGCACGCCCCAGAGCCCCGCAGGGGCGACACATTCGACGGCATTGAGTCCATCATTCGTCGGTGGACCGAGGGCACGGAGACGCCCGAGGTTGTGCCGCCCCCTCCGGGGGCTCTGTGGTGCGTGCGCGGGGCCTTCCGCGGGCTCACGCCCGCGGCTACCTGTGTTCCGCCCGCTCCGCGGGCTGTGCGGCACCCCCCAAGCGCCCTCAACGCCATGTGGGGCCCGCTGCCCCTATGCCTGGGGCAACTACGGTTGTACTGATAGCGGGGGGAGGCTGGCATCGCCCCGCCGTGGCCGTGCCCCCGCCCCGCTTGCGGGGAGGGTCGGGGAGGGGTGCTGTTCATCGGCTGCTGGAACCCATGGGTCTTCTACTACCTACAGACAGAGAACGCACCCCCCACGCCGGCCGGATCCACCGGCGGCGTTTCATCATGTCGGCCTACTCCTGATGTTCCAGGTGGGCTCGGCGTTCCGGATCCATTCCCGCTCGATCCGCAACGCCTCGCGCTCACTGCTGTAGACGTCGACGACGACGCGCACGTCGAGGTCGCGTTTCGCGGCGAGGCGCGCCGCGAGAGCGAGGGAAATGGTCGAGCATCCCGACCCGGGCTTGGCCGTCCACAAGGGGTACAGCACGATGGCTCCGTAGGAGTATGCGCACGAGGCGCCGACTACAGAGGGGAAGAACCGCCGAAGCTAGGCGTACCGGCCGCCGGTGGTCAACGGCGAGCACGAGGAGCGCATGCGCGTGGGCTGCGGCTCGGCGACCATCGGCATGTTCGCCAAGCAATGGCACGGCAAGGTCGACGAAGTCGTCGTGGTCGACGACCACATCACCGGCGTGCTCTCGGAGCACCAGGCCGGCAAGGTGCTGGATATCCCCGACAGCGGCATCAAGATGAAGGGTCGGCGCTCGACGCCGGGCCGTTATTTCCAGGTCGCTGAGCCCGGCACCGGCTGGGGCGGCACCAGGATCTCCGATCCGCTCTCGGTGCTGGGTCCGTTCGATCCGAAGAAGGCGCGTCCGGGCCTGACCATGC
>CALLYX010000351.1 GCA_937858775.1 uncultured bacterium
CCGCCGCCCGCGCCTGACCTTTCCCGCGAGGCAGAGCGCGCACCGTTCGTCGCTGCACCAGCCGCACGAGAAGCAATCCGGGCACGGGTGCTTCTTAGGGGCCGAGGGGTCGGCGTCGGGGACGTACACGCGGCCCGGAACGCCGCGGATCCGTATGAATGACATGGGGATGACCTTTCAGGCGGCGGCCGCGCAGCGCGCGATGAAGACCCCGGGCACTCGGACGATCCGGCGTGTCCGGTAGTCGAAAAAGACTATGCCGGTCCTGACGCGCGCGACCTCCCTGCCGTCCCTGTTGCAGGCGAGGCGGTAGAGGATGTCGCACCCGCATCGCGAGAGATCGGCCACCGCCACCTCGACCGTGAGGACGTCGCCCGGCGCCCCCTGCGATACGTAGACGACCGCGGCGTCGGTCATCAATATCCCGGCCCCGCCCGCGTCCGCCTCCGTGAAGCCGTGCCGGCGCAGGAATCTGACGCGGGCCTCGTGGGCGATGGAGAGCACCGAGTCGTTTCCGAGGTGGCCGCCGTAGTTCAGGTCCGTGACTCGCACGGCGATCTCGGTGGAGAAGGGAAAGCGTTCCGGGAGCCGCAACTTCAGCCTTGCCATGCCGCCATTGTAGCAGATGGGGGGACGGGGGATGAAGCGCCTACGAGGGATCGCCGGGCGAAGGGGGGCGGCCTGCGCGCCGCATCCGCACCCGCCGCAGGAGACGCCGGGCGTAGCGGACGCGGATCCCCCCCGGATCGGGCGTCGTCGCGTTTGCCGCGCCGCATGCCATGCCGAACCGGACCGCCTCCGGCATCGTCTTCCCGTCGAGGAGGGCGGAGGCGATCCCGGCCGTGCAGGAATCCCCCGCCCCGGCGCCGTTGACGGTCTTCACGCGCGGCGGTCCGTAGCGCCAGACGCCGCCTCCGCCAGCGAGAAACGCCTGGCGCGGCCCGTCCGTCACGAGGGCCCAGCGGGCGCCGCGCGACAGGAGGGCGCGGAGCGCGGGGGCCGTCTGTGCGCGCGCGAGGCGCGGCAGGCCGAGCGTGCGGGCCAGCTCCTCCCGGTTGGATTTCGCGAGGAGCGGGCGGTGCGGGAGCGCGGCGAGAAGGGCTGGGCCGTTCGCGTCGAGGAGAAGCGGCACGCCGGCGCGAGCCGCCGCTCGGGCAAGTTCGGAATACAGCCCCTTCGGGCACCCGGGCGGGAGGGCCCCGGCGACCAGGGCGAGGGCGGAGGGGCGGAGGAGGGCTGAAAATTTGCGGCGGCGCGCGGG
>CALLYX010000352.1 GCA_937858775.1 uncultured bacterium
TACGATGCTCTTGCCGCACCATATCGCTGATTTTTTGGACTAAGTCTACATCAGCTAATGTCATTATTTGAGCGTCAATCAGCCGGGCGTGTTCTTCATCGAGGTGCTTCATTACCATATCGCGCACCTGATTTAATTCCTCCGTTGCACGTTGAGTAGCTCGGTGGAATTTTTCCAGCTCGGCTTCGACTTCAGACTGATCTATATAAGTATGGGGAATCGCGACTTTTCCGGTTTCAACGTAGTATGCCGAGCCAATAGCAACGCCTGGGGAGATTCGGATGCCTTTAAGAATCTTCACTTTTTTATTCCGTATTGAATTTATTGGCTACCAGTTCAACTATAGCGGCTAAGGCTTCCTGTTCGTCAGGTCCATCCGCCTCGATAGTGACTTCGGCGTTCGGCTCGACCGCTAAAACCAGTACACCGAGAATGCTCTTAGCATTGACGCGCACATTTTTATAGATTAGAAATATATCGGATTTGAAACGGGAACACAGAGTTACCAGAACGGTAGCCGGTCGAGTATGCAGACCATGCCGATTTAGAATTTTAACGGTTTGCCTGACAATCTTAGGATTGACGTCCCGCTATTAATTCTATTAAATTAATCAAGTCGCTTTGTAATTGATCAGGCATATTGTGCAATCTTTCGCGGGCATTTTTAAAAAGCCGGGCGATCATAGCTTCCGTCTGTTGAATTGAACCGCGTTTGGTCAATTGTTGAACGATAGCCTGCCGATTACCGGCATTGGCTTTGAGGAAATTAAGTAAATCGGCGCGCTGACTGGCTGGCAATTCATTCAGCGCCATAATAATAGGAAAAGTTTTTTTCCCTGCGGTGAGATCGCTCCCGAGACTTTTACCCATTTCAGCTTGGTCAGCTGTCAGCTCCAGTAAATCGTCCTGAATCTGAAAGGCTTGTCCCAATTCCAAGCCAAAAAGATAGAGATTATTTACCACCTTCGGACTGGAATCGGCGATGATCGCCGCCAGCTGACAGGCTAATCCCAGAAGTCGGCCGGTTTTGCGAGCAATCATATTCAGATAATCAGTGAGGTCAATCTCATCATATTTTTCATAAGCCAGGTCGAATGCCTGGCCGTCGCAAATTTCCAGCATAGCTTGACTGAAGTGAGTGCCAATCTGATCGAGACGCTCGGATTTGGTTTGCATTAGAGTGCGAAAAGCCAGCGCCATCAAAGCATCACCGGTCAAGATAGCGGTATTGACATTCCATTTCACATGAACGGTCTGCTGACCGCGTCGGATGGTGTCATTGTCCATAATATCGTCATGCACTAGGGTGAAAGTATGCATAATTTCAATCGCCAGAGCGGTGGGCATGAGATTTTTCCGGCTGGCACCTAAATTTTCACCGACTAATAACACCAGAATCGGTCGCAAGCGTTTGGCTTTGGCATTCAGGCTGAAACGCATTGGTTGGGCGAGTTCACTCGAGATTCCCGATAAATCAATTTTACTTAGTTCGCGATCGATTTCTTCTTTGAGTCGTAAGATTTTAGTGCCGGAGTTAACTGACATAAATCCTCATCCGAAAATACACTTCCAAGTTTACAATAATTTTCAAGGAAAAAAAATTAGACCCCATTCGTGTAAAACTTTATCAAAGTTTAAATTCGCCGAATTCACGCAATTTATTAAGCACCAAATCACGGATTTCATCCAAGCGTTCGGCGGTTTTCGCCTCAAAGCGAGTCACAATCACCGGCTGAGTGTTGGAAGCCCGTACCAATCCCCAGCCATCGCCGAATTTGATTCGCACACCGTCAACATCTATGCAGTCGTAATGAGACTTGAAATAAGCGGCCGCCTGCTCGGCGATCTTGAATTTTGTGGGGTCGTCCTTACATTCGAGACGAATTTCAGGTGTGCTGAAATAACGGGGTAAGCGCGCGATTTTAGCGGAAATTTTCTCATTGCCGCGGGCGAGCCGGGTTGTTCCTGCGCCCGTTCGGAGAAAGGGGATCATGATCAAAGCCGCTCTCCTCCGCGCGCGGGACAAGAGCCGTTCCCGCCCCTTCGCCGCGAGAATCGTGCCGGGGATCCTCCTGGCGCCGGCGCTCTTCTGCCTCCCCCCCGCCCGCCCCGCCCTCTCGACCGCGTGGCCCGGCGGCTCGGGGACGGAGATCGGCTGGGGCCTCCCCTCGTGGTACGAGCCGAGCGGCATCGTCTGGCACGACGGCCTGAAGGTTATCTTACTCGTGAGCGACAACGGCTACGTCAGCGTGATGAACCCGGACGGATCCGGCGTGACGAACTGGTACGCGGGCGGGTACGACCTAGAGGGGATCACCGTCGCGGATTTCTCGAGCAACCGCCTCTACCTCGGCTGCGAGCATCCCGATTCGATCTTCGAATTCGACATCGCCGCCGGCGCCCTCACGGGGAAGTCGTGGAACCTCACGCCGTGGATGACCGGCCCCGACAACAGCGGATTGGAGGCGCTCGCCTTCGTCCCCGACGGGCACCACCCGTACGGGGCCACGCGCTCGGGCGGGCTCTTCTACGCGGGCCTCCAGAACAACGGGAAGATCTACATCTTCGACGTGGATCTATCCGTGAGCGACGGCGTCTCCCACGTCGCCACCATCACGCCCGTCCCGGGGCGGGGCGACCTCTCGGACATGCAGTACAACGCGCACACGCGCACGCTCTACCTGGTCTACGACTCATCAAACTGCATCCGCGAGATCCTGACGAACAACGCCCTCGTCGTCGAATACACCCTCCCCGGCATCGACCAGGAGGGTATCAGCTTCGTCAGGACATCGCCGTCGGGGGGGATCATCTTCATGGGAGAGGACTCGGGGGGGGTGAAGAGGTACGAGGGCTACCCGGTCATCGACAGCGACGGCGACGGGCTCGCGAACGCGGAGGAGTATTGGCACGACGGGGCCCCGGCCTACAGCGCAGCCACCGACACGGACACGTCGCTCGCCGACACCGACGGCGACGGATACAGCGACTATGTCGAGGTGCGGGGCGGCTCGAACCCGCTCGCCGCGTCGAGCCTGCCCGCGTCCATCCGCGTCAGCTTCCAGCCGTATCTCTCCAGGCGGCCCGACGTGGGCTTCTGCGTCGACAGCGGGGCGGCGCGCGGCCCGATGGGATTCGGCTGGTAGGGCCGCCGCCCCTTGGATCCACCCCCGCTCACGCCTTCTTGAGCGGCACCACCCCCGCAAGTTCCCCTACGACGTTGACCAGCTCCGTGTTCTGGGGGATGACGACCTTGGCGTTCATGGCGAGCGACTTTTCCACCGCCTCCAGGCGGCGCAGCACCTGGGCGTTCCCGACGAAATACCTGTCGGCGGCCTCGTTCACCAGCCGTATCGCCTCCGCCTCGCCCTCCGCCTGGAGGATCCGCGCCTGCTTGATGCCCTCCGCCTTCTTGATCTCCGCCCGCTTCTGCCCGTCCGCCGCGGTCTCGGTCGCGGTGGCGAAATCCACGGCGGCGATCTTCTCGTTCTCCGCCTTGACGACCTTGTTCATCGTCTCCTGCACGTCCTTCGGAGGGTCAATCTCCTTGAGCTCGGTCCGGACGATGTCTATCCCCCAATGCGCAGTCTCGGTGCTGAGGGTGTTGTGGAGCTCGTCGTTGATCTTGCCGCGCTCGCTGTTGGCGGACTTGAGCGTGAGCGTGCCGATTATGTTGCGGAGCGTCGTCCGGGCGAGATTTACGATCTGCCACCGGTAGTCGTGGACATTATACTGGGAGTTCTTGACGTTCTGCTCGTCGGACTTCACCTTGAAATAGACCTGGGCGTCCACCCTGGCGTTCAGGTTGTCGTTGGTGATGATCTCCTGCGGCTGTGCGTCCACCATCTGCTCGGTGACATTCACCTGGAAAATCCGGTCGATCACCGGGATGATCCAGTGGAATCCCGGCTCGGCGTAGCGCCGATACTTTCCGAGCCGCTCGACGAGCCCCCGGTGTGTGGGCCTGACGATCCGGATACCGGCTAGGAAGAGCACGATGGCGGCGACGGCAAGGACGACGAACAAGTGCATTGAGGCCTCCTCTCGGGCGCGCGCCCGCCCGCGCCTTGTGCCGGAGCATAGCAAGCGGTGCGGGGCGATGTCAAGCGGACGCCCGCGCCTTCGCCGCCGGGCTCGAATCAATACGCGCCGATCGGGCGGGCCGGATGGAAACGCCCCCGGCCCCTTCCGCCGTTTCGGGCCGGCGGCCCGGTCTTCCTAGGGTGAGGGCCGGACGCAGGCGCGCACCAATCCATCCCGGCCTGGGCCGCGCCTCGCGACGGCAGCGGGAAGCTGGGCTACTCCCCGGCCTTTCCCGGCACCGGCCCCGCGGGGGCCGGGTCCGGCTGCGCGGGCTTGCCGGACGGCGGGGCGAGCTTGATAGACCGCGGAGGCGCGGGCGCGCCGCCCGCCGCGGGCGCCCCCTGCGGGGGGGCGGGCCGGAACTCCGGGGACGGGTATTCGATCTTCGCCGCCGCGCGAAGCCCCGCCAGGTGCTCCTGTATGGCCTTTCCCCTCTTCTGCTGCACGAGGTATGACTTGATCTGCGGCGTCGCCTTCTGGAGCGTCGACTTCTCGGCCGGTTTCCGGTCCGTCACCTTGATCAGGTGATAGCCGAACGGCGTCTCCACGATATCGCTGAGCCGGCCCTTCTTCAGTGCGAAGGCGGCCTTTTCGAACTCGGGGGCCATCTTCCCCTTCTCGAAGAAGCCTAGATCCCCCCCGCTCGCCTTGCTCGGGCACTCCGAGTTCTCCCGCGCGACCTTCGCGAAATCCTCCCCCTTGACGATCCTCTCGCGGAGGGCGGCGAGGGCGGCCCTCTTCTCGGCCTTCTTCTCGGCGGTTTCGTTGGGGGAGGCCGTCAGCAGGATGTGGCTTGCCCGCACCTGTTCGGACTTGTCGAAGGCCTTCGGATTGGCGTTGTAGAACTCCTCGATCTCCTTGGCGGTGGGCTCGGACGCTTCCGGCAACTGCCGAGAATGGAGTTCCCTGATCTTCAGGTTCTGCGCGATATCCCGCCTGAGATCCTCCTCGGTGACGCCCATGGCGCCGAGCTGTTCCTTGAGCCGCGCAGGGTCGGGGAACATCTGCCTCACCCTCGCCATCTGCGCGTCTATCCCCGCGGGATCCACGACGATCCCCTGCCGATCCGCCTCCTGCACGAGGAGCCTCTGGTTGACCAGGCTGTCGAGCGCCTGCTTCCCGATGGCGGCCCTGATGGAGGCGAGCCGCTCCGCGGAGATGCCCGACCCGAACTGTTTCATGAACGCGTCCGTGAGGCGGTCCACCTCGGATCGGCGGATGACCGCGCCGTTCACGACGGCGACCACCTCCCCGTCCTTGGCCGTCTCCCCGCGCCGGCCGCACCCCGCGGCACACGCCGCCGCTGACGCGCCCAGCATCGCGCACAGCAGATAACGCCTCATCATACCGTTTCCTTTCCCGGGCCCGACCATCGGACGCGTCTCCGCCCCGTCATCTCCCCTGCGACTGCAGATTCCTCACCGAGGCCGGCACGACGGAGGGGTCGAAGCTGGGGGGGACGCGGAGCTGGCACTTCATCTCAAGCTTCTTGAGCTGCTCGTAACTGGTGTACGAGCCGCCGCACCAATCCGTCAGCTTCCCGTCGATGAACCACGCCCGGACCACCCTCGTGGTAGGGGGGATGAGCCAGCCGTAGTCGTCGAGCGGGTTGGGTATCCCGGTCCCTTCCCTCGAGTAGTCGATCACCTCCACGAAGCTGCCCCCCACCTTTTCGGTGTAGATGCCGGCGGGCTTGCCGAACATGTCGTTGACCTCCTGCATGCTCATCCCGGGCCTGAGCATCTCCGTCCTGAGCGCGCAGCCGCAGACGAGAGCGCCCGCCGCGATAAGGCACCCCACGCGCACGGTTCTGTGCATTTCCCCCCTCCTTTCGTGACCCGCGCAGTGTAGCATATCGCCATTCCCCGCTGGAAGCGTTCTCTGGCGGCGGTGGATCCGGACCAAAGCGGGACCTTTCCGGGAGGGGGCGCCTCCCCACGGCGCCGGGGGCCCGCGAGCGCCTCTCCCCTCCCCCGCGTCGCCCCCTTCCGCTCACTCTTCCGTCGCAAGCGATATATCGTGGATCCCCGCCTCCTGGCACGCGTTGAGGACCGCCACGACCTGTTCGTGGTACGCCTTCGCATCGCCGCGCACGAAAACCCTCGGTTTCCTGGCCGCCGCCATAGCCGCCTTCAGCCGCTTCGGGAGATCCCCGAGCGCGACCGGCGTCCCACCCATGCTGATCTCACCGCTCCGCGAGATCGTCACGGCGACGGGCTGGATATCCATCGAGACCGCCTCCGAGGCCTTCGCCCTCGGCAGCGCCACTTGGAGTTCCCGCTGGATCCTTTGGAACGACGTGGCGACCAGAAAGAAGACGAGGAGGTTGAAGACAACGTCGATCAGGGGCGTCATGTTCATATCGTCGCCTTCCGTCGATCTCCTCCGCAGCAATTTCATCGCCCCCCCCTCCCCTCGAAGAGGTCCTCAAGGAACATCCTCAGGGAGATCTCCATCCGCTCGGAGATCCTGCCCTCCAGGAGGCCGCGGAAGTAATGGTAGCAGGCGAGCGATGGGATGGCGATGAGGAGCCCGGCCGCGGTCGTGATGAGCGCCTCCGAGATCCCCGCCGCGAGCAGGTCCGCCCTCCCCAGGCCCGCCTCCGAGGCCACCACGTTGAACGCCTTGATGATCCCGAAGATCGTCCCCAGCAGGCCGAGGAGCGGGCTGATGTTCGAGATGACCAGGAGCGGCTTGATCCGGAGGGCGATGTCGTCCATCTCGCGCGCGCCGAGGTCCTCCACCGTGCTCCGGATCACCTCGTTCGGGATCGCGGGGCGCTCGTTGAGCGTAAGGGCGACGGTGAAGACGGCCGCGGCCGGGTTCGGGTGCGCCCTGCAGTAGTCCATGGCGCCCCCGAAGTCGCCGGCCGCCACGAGGGCCCGCACCCGCTTGACGAACCACAGCGGGACCACCCGCTCCGGCCGCATCATGATGAACCGCTCCACCGCGAAGCCGAGAGCCAGGATGGAGCACGCCAGGAGGGGCCACATCAACACCCCCCCCCTCTGGAACTCTTCGTACCTGAGCGAAACCCACCGGTGATGGGAACAGCCGCAGATCCCAGCCGCCAGCCGGATACTGGATGCTCGGCACAGGCCCCTCGCCGTTGTGCTCCAGCGACCCGTCCACCATTGCCGGGGTCAGAAGGTGGGCGAGCTGCACGAAACATACGGCCGTCGGCGAACCATAGACATGGACACCGTAGATGTTCATGTTGTGGATTTCTTCGAACAGTTGGGCCTCATTCACGAACTGAAAGTGGCGGCGCAGCCGTGGGTACGTCCGCAGACGCAACTCGCCGCCACTGGGGTCGGTGAAGTGGCTCTCCGGGTGCAGCAGTGC
>CALLYX010000353.1 GCA_937858775.1 uncultured bacterium
ATGTCGCTTCCCTCCGGTGTACGGTGGTGGACCGGCGGCGTGGCGACGGGCGCTGGCCCGACGTTTGCGCACGGCGATGACGAGGTGCTGCGGCAGGCCGGAGGAACGGGCGAAGATCGCGAAGGCGCGCAACAGCCCTGGAATGTTCTTCCGCGGGGAAAGGGAGAGGACCGAGAGAACGAACCGCTCCGGCAACCCCTTCCGCCTCCTGAACGCCTCCGCCGCGGCGCGGTCATCCAGGGGGCGGAAGGCGGGATCCACCCCCCCGTAGACGACCGCCACCCTTTCCTCCGGGACGCCGTAGATCTCGACGATATCCCGCCGCGTGCAGCGCGACGTGGCGATCACCGCGTCCGCGCGCCGCGCGCTTTCGCGCGCCCGGCGCGCGAACTCGGGGCTGCATCCGCCGGCCCATTCCGGGCGTTTCTCGTGCGCGAGGTCGTAGACGGTCACTACGCGCCTGGCGCGGTGCGCGCGCGGCAGGAGATAGCTGGTCCCGTGGAAGAGGCTGATCCGGCGCACGGCGATCTCGACCGGGAGCCACGCGTCGAACCAGAGCCGGTAGAATCGGTCCTCGCGCATGTCGCCGCGCACGGGGGCGTTCCGGACGACAAAACCGGGGGGCGGCTGCGATGCCGGACCGCCGCGGGGGAAGAAAAGCGTGCGCCGCCACCCCTCCCCCCGCGCCGCGACCGCATCGAGGAGCCGCAGGGTGTAGCGGCCGATCCCGGTGAGCTGCGGCGAGGCGAGGACCCGCGCATCGTACCCCAGACGGGCCCCCCTCATCCCCCCCTCCCCGACCGGCGCCGGGCGCCCCACCCCGCCAACATGTTCAACCACGCCGGGGGGTGAAGCCTCGAGATCGGCCCGAAACGGTTGCGGAACGCGTCGTACGCCCCCGCGAGGGCGGCCGCCGCGGCTTCCGTCCTCCCCTTCGCCAGCAGCCCCTCGTACACCCAGAGGCTCTCCCTCAGATACGCCCAGTAGAGGAACGGCCAATGTCGACGGGGGGTGTGTTTCCGAGACAGGAGGAGCCAGTTGCGCGTCCAGAGAAAATACAGGGAGGGGGAGTATTGCCCCCCCATTGACATGGAGACCTTGTGCCAGAGGCGCGCCCCGGGCACGAAATAGTTGTACCATCCCGCCTTCTGGACGCGGCGGCAGAAGTCGTACTCCTCGTGGTAGATGAAGAAGCGGCTGTCGAGCAGCCCGATGGTCCTCAGGACTTCGCCCTTGATGTACATGGCGCAGCCCACGACCGCGTCGATGCGCCTGATCTCGTCGAACTGTCCGCGGTCCTTCTGCCCCTTCCCCTCCTGCGTGTAGTTGAACAGCCATCCGGTGGTCGAATAGGTGGCCCGGCAGCCGGCCCACCAGAAGACATCGGGCTGTTCGAAATAGTAGATCTTCGGGCCGAGAACCCCGGCGCGCGGGAGCGACGCCGCGGCATCGGCAAGCCTCCGGAGCATCTCCGGGTGGACGACGGTGTCGTTGTTGAGCAGCATCACCGCGTCCGCCCCGCCGCGAAGCGCCGCCCGCATCCCGACATTGTTGCCCTCGTCGAAGCCCAGGTTGACCGGGTTGCGGATCAACTCAACCTCGGGGAACCCCTCCGCGACGGCATCCGCGGAGCCGTCGGTCGAGGCGTTGTCCACCACGATGACCCGGCGGCGGGGATAGTCGAGAAAGCGGAGGGATTCGAGGCACGCGAGCGTGTCCTCCCCGCCGTTCCAGTTGAGGATGACGATGCAGATGAACGGGTCCATCCCCTCATCTCCCTCCGCCGGTTCGACCCGGCATCGAGGGCCGTTACAGGAGCCTTGGCGGAGGCGCCGGTTCGACCGCCGCCTGGACGGGGGGCATCCTCCTTATGAGGATGACGATCGCCGCCAGTATCCACCAGACTCCGATCGTCTCCGTCGTGTTGAAGCGGCAGCCGAACATGTTCGCCGCCAGGAACGCCACCACGCCCGTAGCGAACCCCATCCCGATCGCCCGGTAGAGCGTATCCGCGGCGTGGCGGTAGATAGCCAGCGAGTACCTCAGCAGCCTGACGACGATCATCATGTAGATCACCAGCGTCGGCACGCCCATCTCCGCCGCGATCAGCAGGTAGGAGTTGTGCGCGTCCACCTGCCGGCCGGCGTAGATCGGCTGGTAGTGCCCGATCAGGAGGGGGAACTGCCCGTACCCGACGCCCAGGATCGGGTTCGACAGCACCATCTTGACCGCCCCCTTCCAGATGTTGATCCGCCCCATGGACGACTCCTCGAGCCGCACCTCCGTCTCGCCGTACTCCCCGGTGTACTCCACCGCCGTCCCCTGGATCCGCTCCACCGCCGCCTGCGGCAGCACCAGCCCGGGGCGCTGCCAGAGCGCCAGCATCACCGCCGCCAGCCCCACGAACACCGCCTTCTTGTACAGCCAGCAGATGTACAGCAGCCCGGCCGCGAACGCGAAATACCCCCCGCGCGAAAACGTCAGCATGATCCCGCGCGCGCACGGATACATGCAGCCGAGCAGCAGCCAGTACTTGAACTTGTCCGCGTTCATGCTGAAGAAGGCGAAATAGTAAAAGACGTAATACGTGAAAAACGCCGCCAGCAGGTTCGCCTGCGACAGCCCGGCGTCCTCGCGCCTCTCCCACGAGAAGTGCGTCGGCGTCACCGTATCCTTCGTCGCCAGAAACGCCACCATCAGCGTCGTCAACATCACGATGTAGATGCAATCCTGGATCTGCTGCCGGTCCCGCACCACCCAGCTCGCGAGATAATACAGGAAAACGGGCGTGATGAACCGCTTCACCAGCGTCACCAGGATGAACCAGTCCATCGTCTCCCTCAGCGAGGCGCGGAAGAACGAGACGAAGGTGAAAAGCAGATAGAGCCCTATAAGCCGGTCCAGCTCCGTCCCCACGAAGAAATGCCCCCCCTCGCGTATGCTCCTGAAAAAGAGGCCGAAGATGACGATCACCAGGAGCACGTTGGTGATGTTCACCGCCGTCCCGTAATCCCCGGGGAGCATGTCGCTGAACGGGATGTAGAAGACCAGCACGTAGAAGACGAAGTTCACGTTCAACAGGGCGATGATGAGGAGCAGGATCTCCCCAACGATGATCCCCACCAGCCTGAGCTCCTCCGTCCCGACGGCCCCGCGCTGCGCCATCGACGCCACCTTCCCCATGATCAGCAGCCCCAGGAGCAGGCAGAACTTCGTCACCACCCCGTATCCGCCCTCGGCGGGCGGCGGGGCCGTAGCGAAGGGGGGGGGCGGCGGCGGGGCCTTCCTTCCGTTCAGCGTCATGACGGGATTTCCCCCGCGGGGGGGGGCGAAGGCCTGCGGAACCAGCACGCCATGTAGTCGTTCAGGAAGCCCCGGCCGAGGAGCGCCCCCGCGACGGCTTCGGCTATCCTGGAGGCCCTCCACGCCCCGCGAATCCGGAAGAGGCGGTCCCGCCACTCGTTGATGCCGGCGATATCATTCAGCGCCGGGTCCGCGAAACGGGCGAGCCTGATCAGAACCGCCGCAAGGTCGAAATGCGTCCCCCACGAGTCGCGCATTTCGAGCCCGGCGGATCGACCCATCAGCTCGACCGCGCGCGGCGAAAAGAGGAACGGGTGGTTGGCCGGGTCGACGTTCCACCATCTCCTCCCCAGCAGCCTGCGCGAGAGGGAGCCCCAGTTGGGCGTTTCCACGTATATCCAGCCGCCCGGCTTCACGAGCCGGGCGGCGGTCTTCATCGCCCCGGCCGGGTCGATGAAATGCTCGAGGGAGTGCGAAAAGACCGCCGCATCGAACGACGCCGGCGGAAGCGCGACCGACTCAAGGGTGCCGACCCGTATGTCCAGCCCCCGCTCCGCGACGCCCTCCTCGGCGGCGCCCGGCACCGGCTCCACGCCCATCGCCGTCCAGCCGCGCGCGCGGGCGTCGGCCAGCAATAGCCCCCTGCCGCAGCCGATGTCGAGAAGCGAGCCGGAGCAGCCGTGCCGGTCGAGGTAATCGAGCAGATGCCTGTTTTGCTCCGTTATCCGGTCGAGCACCCCACGCGTCCGCTCACGCCGGAGCCGCTTCGCGGCGGAGCGCTCCGCCGCCTCCTGCACCGCGGCGCGGTCGGGCCGGGGCCAGACGAACGCGGCGCCGCAGGAGCGGCACCCGCGCAGTACGACGCCCCCGACGGGTACGACGGGGCGCGTCCGCGGGCTGCGGCAGATCGGGCACGGCGCGCTCATACCGCCTCCGGGGCTGCGGGACGGGGCTGCCCGGCGGGAAAGGCGAGGCGGGGCTGTTTCCTTATGAGGATGACGATCGCCGCCAGTATCCACCAGACTCCGATCGTCTCCGTCGTGTTGAAGCGACAGCCGAACATGTTCGCCACCAGGAACGCCACCACGCCCGTAGCGAACCCCATCCCGATCGCCCGGTAGAGCGTATCCGCGGCGTGGCGGTAGATAGCCAGCGAGTACCTCAGCAGCCTGACGACGATCATCATGTAGATCACCAG
>CALLYX010000354.1 GCA_937858775.1 uncultured bacterium
GCCGCGGCGAGGGCCGTGACGAGGATCAGGAGGATGCCGGTCTTATTCATCTCCGCGCCGGTATGGTACCAGCGCGGCGCCGCGGAGACAAGGATCGCGACGGCGTAGGGCCGGGGGGCCGGGGAATAGTCGGAGATAGAGCCCTCTCTATGGCTTCATGACTCGGCGGCTCGATACCTCTCCGCCCGGCAGGGCGCCCCCGCGGAGGGAGGGGCGGCACGGAAAACATGGGGGAGGCGGGGCGTCTTCTCCGCCCCGTCCACGGAGATATGCATGATGTCGCCGGCAGGTGGTAGAATATCCGCAGCCGGAGGGGGTTAATGGAGCGTAGATGGCGCGGTTCCGTGTCCGTCGCGGTGATCTCCCTCCTCCTCTGCGCGTATGCCTTCGTGGCGACCGCCCTTTGGCAGCAGCGCGGCGCGTTCATCCTCGAGGAGGACTGCGACATCGACTTCGGCCTCTATTACACGCAGGACGCGCTGCGGATAGAGGAGGGGATGCTGCCGGAGGACGCGTACCGCGGGCCGCTCTACCCGATGCTCCTCGCGTTGTTCCATGCCATGGGCGCGGGGTTCATGAGGGCCGGCATGTTGATCACGGTCGGCTCCGCCCTTTTCGCCCTCGTGATGGCGTTCCTCATAAGCCGCAGGGCCGCGGGCAGCGATCTCCTCGGCCTCACGACCGCGGTTGTCCTGGCGCTCTGCCCGCCGTTCCTGAAGTACTCCCTCCTCTTCGGCACCGACATGTTCTTCGCCGCGCTTCTCCTCTGCGCGGCGTGGCTCCTTCTAGCGCGCGGCGGGGCGTTGCGCGACGCGGCCGCAGGCCTGTGCATGGGGATCGCCCTCGACACGCGCTGGAACGCCCTCGGCATAGCGGCGATCATGGCGGCCCTCGTCCTTGTCTTCCCCTTCCGGAATGAGCCGTTCCGCCGCCGGTTTTTCCGGTGCCTTCCGTTCCTCTCCGGGTTCCTGGCCGGGTGCGCCCCCGTCATGGCGATCAACTTCGCGAGGGGGCTCGGCCCCTTCGATAACTCCAGCTGGATCCTCATCGGCTACGCCTTCTACCACCGGGAGCTCGGCATGGATTTCCACGACTACTGCGCGCTCCTCCCGTTCAAGTCGGTCGGCGAGATCATCAGGTACCGGGGGACGGCGGCATTCATCTCCAGGTGGGCGCGCTTCTTCGGTGAGTATATCCGTCTCTACGGCGCCCGTCTCACCCCGCCCATCGGCATCCTTGCCGGCCTCTCGCTGGCGTCGGTCCGCGCGCGCTCGTTCCGCGCCTCCTTTCTCCCCCTTTTCATCCTCGCATCCCTCGCCCTCCACAGCTTCTGCCCGTACAGCGATCGCTTTATCCTATCTCTCTTCCCGCTCGGCCTCTGCGCCGCGGCGGGGGCCTCCGGCGCGATCCTCGGGCGGACGCGGGGCCGAGGGGCGCACGCGGCGGCGGTTGCGGCGATCTCGGCCGCCTACGTCATCGCCGCTGCCGGCTACGCGGCCGCCGACGCAACGATGGCGCGCAACCTCTTCGCGGAACGGCACCGGCTCTGTCCGTTCAGGCCGCGATACCCGCAGACGTCGCGTGGGTTCGCGACCGGAACGCCCGAGGGCTTCGAGGTCCTCGCCCGCTTTACGGCGTCCGACATCGCGGGGCGCTGGACCCCGAGCGGGAACGCCAAGATAGTAAAGGCCCGCCCCGACAGCGTGCGTATCCGCTGCTCCGCGCCCGACCCGGGCCTGCTAAGCCCTCCCCTCCGCGTCCCAGTGGAGGGGGACGTCAGGTTCATGGTGCGGATGAGGGCGGGGAAGGCGAGGCGGCGGACGGCGCGGGATCGGGTACGGAGGCTCCTGGGTTTCAAAGAGTGGCTGAAGATGCAGGTCTTCTGGGCGGCGCCCGGGCAGGATCTTGACGAGTCCCGCAGCACCTTCTTCTACGTCCTCCCGGGCAGGGAGGAGAGGGTGCACGTCGTCAATGTGCTCGAGCCCGGCATGGCGCCCGACACGGTCACGCGGCTGAGGTTCGATCAGGCGGATGCGCCGCGGCAGTACGAGATCGCGGAGATGGCCCTCCTGCGCGCGCGCCGCGGCGGACAGGCGCCCCCGCGCGACCAAGGCGGCCGGGGGGATAACGCGCAGGGCGACGTCGGCGGGGAGCGGTCATTCCCGGAGCCGCCCATCATCACGCAGAAGGAGATGTACGATGCGATCCCCACGCGTCGCCCCGTTCAGCAGGGTCCCAAGGTTCCGCTTGGCGCGGGGCGGGGTTCGGTCTAGAATATATCTATTGAAGGAGGTGCCCATGAGCCTGTCCAGGGTTTTTCCGCCTCTTCTCCTCATCGCGTCCCTCGTGCTGTGCGCCGCCCCGTCGCCCGCGGCGATCTCCACCGGTGTCTTTCTCGACGGGGCCCCGGATTCCCAGATCACCGGGATGTTCGGCGCCACCAGGCAGCACGCGATCGTGCAGTACGCGCTCCTGTTGAGCATCTCGCCCGGAGGGGATCACGCGACGCTCATGAACCGGGTCGACAGCCACGGCGCCGTGCCGATGTGCGTCTGGGGGACGGCCAGCTATACCCTGGACCAGATCATCAGCGGGAGCCAGGATGCGCGCATCCAGGGCGTGGCGGACGCCGTGGCGGCGTTCGGCAAGCCGGTCATCCTCGCCTTCAACGCCGAGTTCAACCTGATCACCAGCCCCTACTACGGGGACCCGAAGAAGTACGTGCAGGCGTGGAAGCGCGCGCACGACATCTTCGTCTGGCGCGGCGCCGCGAACGCGCAGTGGGCGTTCTGCCCGAACTATGCAAGCAATCCGCCTTCCACGGATTACAGCGCGTACTACCCCGGCGACGAGTACGTCGACTGGGTCGGGGCGCTCGGCCTCGACACCGACTGGGCGCCCAGTCGGTGTCGAGGCCGAGCGCCCCGACCCAGTCGACGTACTCGTCGCCGGGGTAGTAC
>CALLYX010000355.1 GCA_937858775.1 uncultured bacterium
GGGGACGATCGCCGTGGACGCGGCGCGGATCGCGGACGCCGGGGACGCGTGGAAGGCGTTCGCCTCGTCGCCTAACCCGGCGGCGGCGGCCGCCGCCGCCTGGTTGCGGGGGTGCGGGATCGATTTCGACTCGGAGATCGCGCCGTGGGTCGGGGGGGAGGCCGCCATCCAGCTCTCGGCCGTGCAGGCGGGAGGCCTTTTTCCGCTCCCGAAGGCGGAGATGATCGTTTCCGTGAAGGACCGCGGCCGCGCGGAGCGCGCGGTCATGCGGATCATGGAGCGCGGGGCGGGGAACGACGGCCGGGCCGGCCGGCAGCCGTGGGATTTCCTCCGCCCGGCGATAACGCATGCGGATCACAGGGGCGTCGCGGTCACGAGCCTGAGCTACCCGATCCCGGGGCTCTCCCCTTCATTCTGCTTCGTCAAGGACCGCCTCGTCGTCGGCCTCGACAGGTCTTCCGTCATGGAGATCATCGACACGGCGCACGGGGCGCGCCCATCTCTTCTCTCCGACCCGTTGTTCGCCGAGATGCGCGCCGGCATGCCGCGCCGACTCAGCGGCTGCGCGTGGCTCGACGGGGAGGGGGCGCTTCGGGCCGGGGAGGGGATAGCGAACTGGGTGATGACGGTGAAGGGGCTCCTTCGGCGGGTCTCCGACGACCCGGCGCCTGAGGGGGACTCTCGAATCGAGGAGGACCTTCCGATCTTCCTCGCCGCCGCAGGGGCGTGCCGCGCGGCGATGGCGGGAACCGTTCGCGGACGCGACACGGTCGATCACTATTTCGCGGTGCGGCTGCGGGATATCCCGGCCGCCCGGACGCCGCCGGATACGCCGCGCGGCCTTCGCGCGAAGGGCGGGAAGATAAGGCGGGTCCCCGCCGGCCCCTGAGAATGCATCCCCCGGCGGTGCGCGTTGTTGCGCGCCTTTTCACTGGGAACAACCCCCTTGCCCCGGCGCGGGTTCTGGGATAGAATGCGCCGTATCGTCAAACCGGGAAAAAGGCGGCGCCATGTTCGGCTACCTGCTGGGGCTCTTTTCCAACGACATCGGCATAGATCTCGGGACCGCGAACACCATCGTCTACGTGAAGGGCCAGGGGATCGTCCTCATGGAACCGTCCGTGGTCGCGGTCCAGGCCGGCACCAACAACGTGCTCGCCGTCGGCGAGGAGGCGAAGAGGATGCTGGGGCGCACCCCCGGTTCCATCGTCGCCATCCGCCCGCTCAAGGACGGGGTGATCGCCGATTTCGACATCACCGAGAGCATGCTTCGCTACTTCATCCGTAAGGTCCATCAGCGGAACTCCCTCGTCGCCCCCCGCGTGGTCATCGCCGTCCCGTCCGGCATCACGGAGGTGGAGAAGCGTGCGGTGAAGGACTCGGCCGAGCAGGCCGGCGCGCGGCTCGTCTACCTCATCGAGGAGCCGATGGCCGCCGCGATCGGCATAGGGCTCCCCGTCCAGGAGCCGGCCGCGAACATGGTCGTCGACATCGGGGGCGGGACCACCGAGATCGCGATCATCTCCCTCGCCGGGATCGTCTTCTCCAAGAGCGTCAGGGTCGGGGGAGACGAGATGGACGAGGTGATCATCCAGTACCTGAAGCGGAACTATAACCTGATGGTGGGCGAGCGCACCGCGGAGGAGATCAAGATCTCCATTGGGTCCGCGTACCCGATGGCCGAGGAGATGACGATGGAGGTGAAGGGGCGCGACCTGATCGCCGGCCTGCCGAAGACGCTCCGCATCACCTCCGAGGAGGTGCGCGAGGCCCTCTCGGAATCGATAGCGACCATCGTGGAGGCGATGCGGATCGCGCTCGAGCGCTGTCCGCCCGAGCTCTCGGCCGACCTCGTCGACCGGGGCCTGATCATGACCGGCGGCGGTTCGCTCCTCAGGGGGTTCCCGCGGCTCATCTCGGAGGAGACGGGGCTCCCGGTCCACCTCGCGGAGGAGCCGTTGAAGACGGTCGCGCTCGGGACCGGCAAGGTGCTCGACGAGCTCTATTTCCTCCAGAAGCTCATTCCCTCGGGGCGCAAGGGGATCTGAACCCTCAGATGCCATTTCGACGCGTTGCCCGGCTTGTCGCGGTCGTCGCCCTAGTGTGCGCTTTCCTCGCGCCCCCGTCCAGGGCGTCCGTCCGCGCGCGCGCGCTGATCGCCCAGGCGCTCGCCCCGCTTGCCCGGTTCGAGCGCGGCGTCATCCGCGCCCCGGCAAGGATCAGGGCGGCGTGGGCCTCGCGACGCGCCCTTGAAGAGGAGAACATGGTGTTGCGGCGGCAGTTCGACGAACTCCGCGGCGAGATCGCCGCGTTGCGCGGCCTCAAGGAGGAGAATCGGCGGCTGCACCGGCTCCTCGACTTCAAGGAGAGCGCCCCCCTGAGGCTCCTGCCCGCGGACGTGATCGGCCGGGACACGCGCAACTGGTACGGGAGCATCGTGATCGACAAGGGGACCCGTCTCGGCGTGAGCCCCGATATGCCGGTCGTGGCGGAGGGGGGGGGTCGTGGGCAAGGTCATCGAGAGCGCCCCCGACGTCAGCACGGTCATCCTCGTCGTGGACAAGCGGAGCAGGGTCGGGGGGGTGGTCGAGCGGACGAGGGAGACGGGGGTGGCGGCCGGATCCTCGTTCAACACCCTCCGCCTCGACTATCTACCGCTGCGCTGTGACGCGAGGGGGGGCGACCGCGTGGTTACATCCGGCCTCGGCGGCGTATATCCGCCCGGGCTTGCGATCGGGGAGGTCATCAACGTGTACGGCGGCGAGTCCGGGCTGTCGAGTTGCGCGGATCTCTCCCCCGTCGTGGATTTCTCGCGGCTGGAGGCGGTTTTCGTAGTCATGGGGGCGCGCGGCGGGGAGGGCGATTCCACACGGTGAAAGCGTTCCTCGGCGCCGTCATCGTCGCCCTCGCGGCGACGCTCCAGACCTCCTGCGCCGACGCCCTGTCGTGGATAGGCCTTGCGGCGGACCTGCCCCTCGTCGTCGTGCTCTCCTTCGCCGCGCTATCCGGCGAGGGCGCCGCGCTTGCCGTGGCGGCGTGCGCCGGGTTGTGCAAGGACGCGTTTTCCGCGGGCCATTTCGGCGACTCCGCGGCCGTGTTTGTACCCCTTGCCTTCGGCGTGATACGGCTCCGGGGCGCCCTCTGGCTTGCCCACTGGACGGCGCAATCCGCGATCGCGCTCGTAGGAACCTGCGCCGCCGGGGCGCTCTACGCCCTCGCCGCCGCGGCCCGCGGCGAACACGCATACGCGGACCCCGGCCCCGTGCTCGTGAGCGCGGGCGTCAACGCCTGCCTCGCCCCGGCGTGCTTCCGCGTCTGGCGGGCCGTCCTTAGGTGAGTGCCGCGTGAGAGATCTGCCTGGAGACCGTCCGCGGGAGGAGATCTTCCCCACGCCCGCCGTGCGCTGGATCGCCTACGCCGTCTCCGCGGCGTTCTTCCTGATCGCCTGCTACCTCTGGTACCTGCAGGTGGTTCTGGGCGACGAGTACAGGGAGATGGCGCGGGGCAACCGGGTGCGCCTCGTCCGCCGCCCGGCCCCGCGCGGGCTGATCTACGACCGCTCGGGCGGGATCGTCGCGGACAACCGGGCGAGCTTCGATGTGGAAGTCGTTCCGGAGGACGTGGAGGACATGGAACTCGTGGAGGCCCGCCTCGGAGAAATCCTCCGCCTCGATCCTAAGGATGTGCGCGCGCGCATCCGCGCGGGGCGCTCCTACTCGTACCTCCCGGTCACGGTCGCCGGGGACGTCGGCGCGGAGGAGATGCTATCGATCCTGGAGCGGGAGCCCGGTCTCGCCGGCGTGCGGGTCGGGGTCTATCCGCGGCGGTGGTATCTTCACGGCCCCGTCCTCGCCCATCTGCTCGGCCATCTGGGCGCCATCGGCCCCGACGAGCTCGAACGGATGAAGGGGCGAGGCGCGGAGCGGCGGGACCTCGTCGGGAAGAGCGGCGTGGAGGGGCGGTACGAGGAGTACCTCGCCGGAAAGGCGGGGGCGGAGGAGATACAGGTCGACAACCGCGGCTACATCGACCGCGTCCTCTCCAGGGAGGAGCCCGTCCCAGGCGCCTCCATCTACCTGACGGTGGAGATGAATACGCAGCGCGCCGCCGAGGACGCCCTCTCAGACGGCAGCGGGGCGGTGGCGGCGATAGATCCGCGGACGGGCGAGGTCCTGGCAATGGCGAGCAGCCCGACCTACGACCCGAACGACTTCATCCCCCCCGTCGAGGCGGACGTCGTCCGGGCGCTGCTTGCCGACCCGGAGCGCCCCCTCGTCAACCGTGCGATCCAGGGCGCCTACGCCCCCGGCTCGACCTTCAAGCCGTATGTCGCGCTCGCCGCGCTCGGGAGCGGGGCGATCACCGGCGATACCCCGGTCGACTGCCCCGGCTTCTTCATGCTCGGAAAGCGCCCGTACAAGTGCTGGTACGCAAAAGGGCACGGCCGCGTCACACTCGCGGACGCGATCATGTTCTCCTGCAACGTATTCTTCTACACCATAGGATACCGCACGGGAAGAGACGAGATCGTGCGCGTGGCCTCCGAGTTCGCCCTCGCGGATCCGACCGGAATCGATCTTCCGGGGGAGCGGGGGGGGATATTGCCTACTGAGGAGTGGAGAAGGGAGCGCGGGATGCCGAGATGGAATCCGGGGGATACAGTGGTGATATCCATCGGACAGGGCTACCTGGCCGTCACCCCTCTCAGGGCGGCGGCCGCCATCGCGGCGATCGCCAACGGCGGTAAGCTCTACCGCCCCTTCGTGGTCAAACAGGTCGTCTCAGCGCTCGGCGAAACGATCGCCTGCGGAAGGCCGGATCTCGTGCGGGAGATCCCGATCCGCCCGAACGACCTGGCCCTCGTGCGCGAGGGGTTGAAGCGCGTGGTCAACTCGAGATACGGCACGGGGCAGAAGGGGCGCATCGAGGGGCTGGAGGTGGCCGGGAAGACGGGAACCGTCCAGGTGGCGCTGCCGGACGGGGGGAAGAAGAATCACGCCTGGTTCGTCGGTTACGCCCCCGCCGACGACCCGGAGATCGCCCTGGCGGTGATGATGGAGGGGAGGGAGTCCGGCGGTTTCTTCGCCGCCCCCGCGGCGAAGAGGGTGTTCGCAGCCCATTTCGGCATAACGCTGAAGGAGGAGCCGCCGAGGGCGACGCCGACCCCGACCCCGGCGGCCGCGGGGTGAATACAATGGCGTGCGTTTCGCGGCGGGGAACGCTGGGAAAAAGAACGTGATGGCGCGCGGGCGAGTCGGCGCCGCCGCGCATGCGACCCCATCGGCCATCCGGCCCCGGGCGCGGACCCGGCGGGGCCCGAAGGCATGATCCCGGACCCCGACGGCCCGATCGCCCGACAGAAGGCGTAGATATGCCGGACCTTTCGCCGTTCAGACACACGAGCTGGGGCCTCACCGCCTGCGCCTGCGCCCTGATCGCGCTCGGCCTCGCCTTCATATACAGCGGGTCGCACCAGATGGGCAAGGATGTAGGCGGGGCATACGTGATGCGCCAGGCGGTCTGGGCCCTGGCCGGCCTCGTCATCGCGGGGCTCCTCGTGATGCTGGACTACCGCAGGCTGGCCGCCTCCGCATTCATTCTCTACGGCGCGTTCATAGCCCTCCTCCTCCTGCTCATCGCGACATCCGACCCGCGGCGCGGCGCCCGGAGCTGGTTCGGCGTGGGTGCGTTCGCGTTCCAGCCGTCCGAGTTCGCGAAGATCGCCCTCATCCTCGCGCTCGCCAGGTATCTCTCGCGGGGGGATATGCCGCGACGCAGCGCGACGTACCTCGGCGGGGCGCTGCTGATCGCGGCCCTCCCGATCGGCCTCATCCTCAAAGAGCCGGACCTCGGCACCGCCCTGGTCTTCGTCCCCGTCATCTTCGCGATGCTTCTCACCGCGGGGGCGCGCGGCGTCTACCTCGCGGGCACGCTGATGGCCGGCGTCTTATCCCTCCCCATCGGATGGGCCTTCCTGAAGCCGTACCAGAAGCTCCGGATCAAGGTATTTCTCAACCCGCAGCTCGAGCCGCTCCGGGCCGGCTACAACGCCATCCAATCCTTGATCGCGGTCGGCGGCGGGGGGTTGCGCGGGCAGGGGTGGCTGCACGGCACGCAGACCCACCTCCGCTTCCTCCCGGAGCGGCACACCGACTTCATCTTCTGCGTCCTCGCGGAGGAGTCCGGGTTCATGGGGTGCGTCCTCGTGCTGGCCCTTTACGCCGTCATCGTCCTCATCGGCCTCCGCATCGCGGAGCAGGCGCGCGACGAGTTCGGGAAATTGACCGCGGTCGGGATCACCGTCCTCCTCGCGGCGCACGTCGTGATCAACATAGGCATGACGATCGGGCTCCTCCCGATCACCGGCCTGCCGCTCCCCCTGATGAGCTACGGCGGGTCGTCGCTGTTGAGCATCTGCATCTGTCTTGGGATACTACAGGGCATCGGCGCGCGGAGATACATCTTCTAGGCGCGCGGACGCCCTCCGCGACGGTCATACGCGCGGCGGATTTTCTGGGCGGGCGGCCCCATGGAGAGCTTGAAGTCGATCCTCGAGGCGGAAATCCTTCCCCTCGTCGCCAAGCCCGGCCGGTACATCGGCGGGGAGTACGGGGCGGCGGCGAAGGCGGAGGCGGGGGTCCGCGCCGCCCTCGCCTTCCCGGACGTGTACGAGATCGGGATGAGCCATCTCGGCCTCCGGATCCTCTACTCCCTCGTAAACGCCATCCCCGACTTCGCCGCCGAACGCGTCTTCGCCCCGTGGCCGGACATGGAGAGGCGGATGCGGGAGCGCGGCGTCCCGCTCTACGGCCTCGAGACGTTCCGGCCGCTCCGCGACTTCGACCTGGTCGGTTTTTCCCTCCAGCACGAGTTGACCTACACCAATGTCCTGACGATGCTCGATCTGGGGGGGATACCGCTCCTCGCCCGGGAGCGCAGGGGGGCGCTGCCGCTCGTCGTCGCGGGGGGGCCGGGGGCGTTCTGCCCCGGGCCGCTCGAGGATTTCGTGGACCTGTTCGTCGTCGGCGACGGGGAGGGGGCGCTTCCGGAGCTCATGGGGACCGGGGGGGAGTGGAAACGGGCCGGGGGGGGGG
>CALLYX010000356.1 GCA_937858775.1 uncultured bacterium
AGGGCGGCCATGACGGGGGGCGGGGGGCGCGACAACTATCTCGCCGCGGTCCGGCGCAAAATCGCCACGCGGAAGAGATTCCCCTCCGAGGCGCTCAACGAGGGGCGCCGGGGAACGGCCCTCGTCGCATTCAGGATACTCACCGACGGGGACGTCTCCGGCGTCCGGGTCGTGCAAAGCTCCCTCTCGCCGATCCTCGACGCCGAGGCGGGGATGACGGTGCGCCGCGCCGCCCCGTTCCCGCCGCCCCCTCCCCGTCTCGGCCCCTCCCCGCTGGAGCTCCGGGTGCCTATCTCCTTCGAGATCGAGAGGCGGTAGGGGCCGGGCCCGGGCGCCCGCCCGGCGGGCGGGTCGGCGCGCGGCGGGGAAAGAAGGCGGCCGCCGACGGGCAGAGTTTCCTCAGGACGCATTCGGGGCAGCGCGGCCCCCTCGCCCGGCAGACCGCCCTCCCGTGGTTCACCAGCAGGTAGTTGAAATCCAGCCAGTCGCCGCGCGGGACGATCGACATCAGGTCGCGCTCGATCTTGACCGGGTCCTCCTCGGCGCTCAGCCCCAGCCGCCGCGAGAGCCGCCTCACGTGCGTGTCCACGGCGATACCCTCGGCCTTTCCGTAGGCGCTCGAGAGGACGATGTTGGCCGTCTTCCGCGCCACGCCGGGGAGGGTGACGAGTTCCTCCATGCTGTCCGGGACCCTGCCGCCGAACTCGCCCGCTATCTTCCCCGCGGCGGCGATGATATTGCGCGCCTTGTTCCTGAAGAAGCCGGCCGGGCGGATCTCCGCCTCGAGGAGATCCTGCCTAGCCCGCGCGAAGTCGGCGGCGGCCGGGTACTTCTTGAAGAGGGCCGGGGTGATCCGGTTGACCCTCTCGTCGGTGCACTGCGCGGAGAGGATGGTGGCTACGAGTATCTGGAGCGGCGTCTCGTACGCGAGGGCTGTGCGGCTCCGCGGGTAGGCGCGCCGCAGCGCGGCGACGATCCCCCCGATCCTTTTCCGGGCGTCTTTCACGTCCGTCCTTTCGCGCTCAGAATCCGTATCGCAACCGCGCGAAGAGCTGGTTGTCGTTCTTGAACTGGCCGAACATCGTGTACCCGTGCCTCCCGGCGCAGACGTCCGCCCCGACCGTGACGCTCCACCGGTCGGTGGCGTTCCATGAGAGGCGCGGGCGCAGGTGGAAGTCCGCGTCGGTGGGGCTGAAAAAAGCGAATATGGAGGCGGCGGCGTTCTGCTGGAAGAGCCGCTGGGTGAGGCGGGCGGTGAGGAGCTGCCGGAACCGGTCCCTCGAGAACGGGGCCTCGGGGGGGGCGCTCCGCCTGTACTCGCCGTACCCCAGCATCTCCTCCGCGTAATACTGGAGGCCGAGCGTGAAGTCGCGCCAGAGGTCCCGCTCGTAGCCCGCCAGGTAGCGCAAGCCGGGCGGCTCGACAGCGGGGTTGTCCCCCCTCCGGTTTTCCTCGGAGTTGTACCAGGCGAACTCCATGTTCCCGATCCCCCCGGCGCGCGGCACGGGGCCGCGAACGCTCGATCCCAGCGCGGCGAGGCGCGGGTGGTAGAGGTCGCCGGCCGACGGGTCATCCACGCCCAGCGCCTGCTTGTAAAACCCCTTGAACGCGTACGCCGCGACCTCGTAGCTCCCCACGGAGCGGTACAGCCTCCCCGCGTACTCCATGTGCTTGAGCGCCGTCGCGGGGCGGTTGAAGTGCAGGTCGTTCTCCCGGCCGGTGATCCCACCCTGGAGGGGGTCGTAGAACGAGAGCCGCTCCCCCCGTATCGGGTTGTCCGGCGTGAAGAACGGGATCAGCACGAACTCGCCGTTCGCCCATTCGTGGAAGGCGCCCACCTTGAGGGCGTCGGACGGGCGCTTGAGGTACTCGTCGTCGCGCCCGCTGAAGAAAGAGACCCAATCCTTGGGGAAGAGGTCGTTCAGGAAGACCAGGTCGCCGGTCCCCCATGTCAGGATCTGCCGCCCGACCTTCACGTCCAGCCACCTGAGCGGCGTGAGCCGGGCGTTGAGCTCCCTGAACTCGGCCCTGAAATCCTCGGAGATCCCGTCCCCCACGAGGTCGAGCTTCGCGGAAAGGGCGGCCCCGCTGTCGGCGAGCGGCGCCCAGAACTCCGGGTAGTACAAGGTCTTGAGCTGCGTCCGCCCCTCCATCAGGTTGAAGCTGTGGTTCCGGAGATAGCGGTTCTTCGCGGGCAGCCAGCCGATCGCCCCCTCGCCGAATCCGTGGATCTCGAACGGAAGGGCGGAGCGCGCCGCCCTAAACGCCTCCGCCGCCCGCCCGGCGGCGGGGGGTTCGGCTGGCGCCTCCGCCCCCGGGAGGGGCCGCGGCAGGAACGACGCCGCGAGGAGAAAAACGGTCCGCTTCCTCATCGGGAACGCCCGGTCGAAAGGCCGCGCCCGGCGCCGCCGGGCGCGGGCGGGGCGGCTACTTCAGCCACTGGCGCGGCGCGGCGCGGAGGTATCGCTCGGCGAAGATCTCGTCGGGGACGCCGATGTCGTACTGCACTCCGGTGAACTCCGAGACCGTGTCGCCCCCGGACTCGAGGTTCGACGCCTTCGACCTCGTCACCGTCGGGTTCCCCTGGATCTCCTTCACCTCGAGCGCCTCGACGACCCGGTACTTCCTTCCGCCCTTGTCGAAATACTCCGCCCTCATCGGCATGAACGTCTTCTTGTCGATCCAGAGGTCGTACCGGTCGAACTCCACGGACCCCTTCTCCTTCGGCGTGTTCCGCAGGACGTACGAACCCCCCTCGCTACGCAGGAGCTCGTGGTGGTCCTCGTCGACCCCGCGCCCGGAGACGTCCTCGTAGAGGAAGTCCGAGCCGACGAAACTGGTGCGCTTGTCGCCCGCGGCGATCCTCTTGACCAGGTCGAGCGCCGGCTGGTAGAGCCACCGGTCGTCGTCCCCCCCGGCGTGCTTCCAGACGAGGTACGCCATGTTCCGCACGTCCGCCGGGCGGTGGAAATAGACGAAGAACTTCTGGTCCCCGCCGTCCGCCGAGTCCCGGCGCAGGATCGTCATCTCGCGCTCCCGCGTCCGCCCCCGGCTGTCGCGAATCGTCATCTTCACGCGCGCGCGCCCGTCCTTGCCCTCGTAGTAGGCGGCG
>CALLYX010000357.1 GCA_937858775.1 uncultured bacterium
TCCTGAAACTGCTTGACCGCTGGGGCCCGGCGCTTAGAATGGTCGAAAACCCGTGCGCGCATGAGACCGCTCGTCCACGTCATCGTCGTCAATTGGAACGGAAGGGAGCACCTCCCCGGCTGCCTCGGTTCGCTCTCCTCCCTCGCCTACCCCAACGCGAGGGTCATCCTCGTCGACAACGGCTCCACCGACGGGAGCGCCGACTATGCGCGCGCGCGCCACCCCCGCGTGGCGCTCATAGAGAACAGGAGGAACGAGGGATTCGCGGCCGGGAACAACCGCGGGATGGCGCGGGCGCTGGAGGAGGGGGCGCGGTATGTCGCGCTCCTCAACAACGACATGGAGGTGGAGCCGGGTTGGCTGGACGCGCTCGTGGAGGCCGCCGAGGGGGACCCGTCCGTAGGGGCGTGCGCCCCCAAGCTCCTCTACTTCGGCCGCCGCGAGATCGTCCAGGGGATCGGCGTCCGCCTCAACCGAATCGGCCTCGCGTGGGACTACCTGAACGGCCGCTACGACACCCCGGAACTCGCCGTCGAGCCGGAGGTCATCGCCGCGTGCGGGGGGGCCTTCTTCGCGAGGGCCTCGGCCCTCCGGGAGACGGGCCTCTTCGATCCGGCGTACTTCATCTATCTGGAGGACGTGGATCTCAGCCTCCGGATCCGGTCGCGCGGATACCGGATCGTCACCGTACCGGCGGCGCGCGCGTACCACAAGGCCTCCGCCACCATGATCGAAAACTCCCCCCGCAAGAACTTCCTCACCCTCCGCAACCGGCTCATGCTCATCATGAAATGCTTCCCCGCCCCGATGCTCTCCCCGTCGCTGGCCGGCGCCCTGCTCCGGGAGTGCCGCGTCGCCCGCGACAACTACTGGCGGGGTGACAGCCGCCTGATCGCCGTCCAGGCACGCGCCGTCCTCGCCGCCCTCGCCCGCGCCCCGCGCATCCTGGCGGCGAGGGGGAAGACGGGCCGGATATCCCACGAGCGCGCCTGGCGTCTCCTCGCCCCCGGCACGGCGCCCCCCCGGATACGCCTCCCCGAGGCCGCCTCCGGCGGCTGGGACCGCCCGGCGGGGAGCGAGATCGTCCTCGCCTCGCCCGGCGCCCGCCTCGGGCCCGGCTGGTACCGGATGCACGACGCGGGGGACGACGACTTCCGCCGCTTCGCCCTCGAGGCCTCCCTGGCGCTTGCCGCGCCGCCCGGGGGGGACGCGGAACTCCGCGTCGACATCGGGAACGACCACGCCGCGACCAGGCCCCTGGGCCTCCGCGTCCTCGTGAACGGGAGGGAGATCGGGCGCGTCGTGCCCGGCCCCGGATGGAACCGCCTCGCCTTCCCGGTGCGGGGGGCCGGGCCGGGGGCGTGCATCGTGACGTTCCGGGCCGAAGGCCTCTACAGCGCGGAGGACACCGGCGAGCCCACGGACTTGAGTTTCAAGGTGCGCTCCGCGGGCCTGCATCCGGCCCCTTAGGGGGCCGGGGGGGGTGTACTCCATGAGGGGTGACTCTTAAAACCGGACATTCTTGCTTTGCTAGGAATAGGACATTTTAGCTTTGCTATTACACAGCCCCGAAATGACAGTTGTGCGGGGCGCCCCCCCGTGCTATCCTTCGTCCATGAGCGCCTTGCTGAAGGAACTGTGGCTCTTCCTGAGGGAGACGAAGGCGTGGTGGCTCGCGCCGATCCTCGTCATACTCGTCCTCCTGAGCATCCTCATCTTCGTGACGGAGGGGTCGGCGGTCCTTCCGTTCATCTACACGCTCTTCTGAGGCGGCGAACGGCTCCCGATGACCCTCAGGCTGAAGATCGTCCTGTCGCTGCTCTCGACCGCCGCCGCGCTCTCCATCCTCGTCCGGCTGCGCAGGCGGTTCCCGGGGCCCGTCGAGCGGGCGCTGGAGTCGCTGCGCGCCCGGTGGATGGCCGCGGCCAAGGCGATCGGGCACGCCCAGACCGTAGTCATACTGACCGCCGTCTACTTCACCGTCGTCGCCGCCACCTCGATCGTAGCCCGCCTGGCGGGAAGGGACCCGCTCGGGCTGCGCGGACCCGGCGGGTGGCTCCCGCGGAAGCGCGCGACCGACACGCTCGAGACGCTGAAAAGGCAATTCTGACCCGGCGGGCGGGGGCGAGGGCGCGGGGGCCCGGGAGGCACCGATGAAGATCCTCGGCATCTCGTGCTTCTACCACGACTCCGCGGCCGCCCTCTGCGCGGACGGCGCGATCGTCGCGGCGGCCGAGGAGGAGCGATTCACCAGGAAGAAGCACGACCCCTCCTTTCCGAAACAGGCGATCGACTTCTGCCTCCGGCACGCGGGCCTGAAGATCTCCGAGATCGACTACGTCGTCTTCTACGAGAAGCCGTTCGTGAAAATGGAGCGCCTGCTGGCCTCGTACGTGGCGACGTGGCCGCGCTCCTACCGCTCTTTCGTCACGGCGATGCCCGTGTGGCTGAGGGAGAAGATGCACATCCCGTCGGCGATACGGAAGGAGACCGGCTTCGAGGGGGAGATCCTCTTCACCGACCACCATGTCGCCCACGCCGCGAGCTGCTTCCTCTGTTCGCCGTTCGACGAGGCGGCGATCTTCACCATCGACGGCGTCGGCGAGTGGAACACCGCCTCCTACGGGACGGGGAAAGGCGGCCGGGTTGAGGTCACGCACGAGATCAACTTTCCGCACTCCCTCGGCCTCCTCTACAGCGCCTTCACCGGCTACCTCGGTTTCCGCGTCAACGACGGGGAGTACAAGGTCATGGGGATGGCGCCTTACGGAGAGCCGCGTTACGCCGACAAGGTCAGGGAACTCGTCGGGATCAACGACGACGGGAGCTTCCGCCTGAACATGGATTACTTCGCATACCATTACCGGCTGGAGAACCTGGCGCCCAAGTTCGTCGAGCTCTTCGGCCCCCCGCGCCCGCCCGAGTCACCCTTCTACACGGAGCGGCTCTTCCCGGGCAAGGACCTCCCGGGCTGGGACGACGAGTGGGCGCGGGAGTGCCAGCGCTTCGCGGATATCGCCCACAGCATCCAGGAGGTCACGGAGGAGGCGATGCTCAAGACCGCGGCGTTCCTCCACCGCGAGACCGGGATGGGGCGCCTCTGCCTGGCGGGCGGGGTGGCGCTCAACTGCGTGGCGAACGGCGAACTGCTCCGGAGGACGCCGTTCAAGGATATCTGGATCCAGCCCGGCGCCGGCGATTCCGGCGCGGCGATCGGCGCCGCCCTCTACGTCCACAACACGATCCTGGGCAACCCGCGCGGGTGGGTGATGAATCATGCTTACCTCGGGCCGTCGTTCGACGAGGAGTCGATCCGCAAATGGCTCGACGAGCAGCGGATACCTTACACGGAATACACGGCCGAGGAGCTGCCGCGCGCCGTCGCGGGGCTCATCGCGGGGAAGAACGTGGTCGGCTTCTACCACGGCCGGATGGAGTTCGGGCCGCGCGCGCTCGGGGCCCGCTCGATCCTCGCCGACCCGCGCACCGCGGAGATGAAAGATATCCTGAACGAGAAGATCAAGCACCGCGAGCAGTTCAGGCCGTTCGCCCCGGCGGTCCTCGCGGAGCGCGCCGGGGAGTATTTCGAGCTCGGGTGCGCGGACGCGCCGTACATGCTCATCGTCGGAGAGGTGAGGCCCGAGAAGAGGGGCGTGATCCCGGCGGTCACGCACGCGGACAACACCGCGCGGCCCCAGACCGTCCGGCGGGACTCCAACCCGCGCTACTACGACATAATCGCTGAGTTCGAGAAGATCACCGGGGTGCCGGTGATCATAAACACCTCCTTCAACGTCCGGGGCGAGCCGATCGTGCTGACCCCCTCGCAGGCGTACCGCTGCTTCGCCACCACCGACATGGATTACGTGGTCCTGGAACGCTTCGTCGTCTCGAAGAGGGATATCCGCCCCGACCAGGTCCCCCCGCCCCCCGAGTGGCTCCTCCTCGACAGGTAGCCGCCCCCCCGCCGTCCCGGCCCGGGGGGGCGGTTGACGCCGGGCGGGAATCGCGGTAAAATACAGCATCGGCGCGCTTCGGGAGAAAGGCGGCGGCGTGGCGGGCATCGCTGGAAGGGTGTTGAAGTGGATCGGGCTGGCCGCGCTCGTGGCGGCGCTCCTCGGGAGCGCAGCCATGAACGCGGCCCTCCTTGCCCTCCTCTTGGGCGATAGATCGTCATCCCAGGAAGACGAGTTCAAGTTCCGCGAACTGACGGTCGAGGGGGCTGGGGAGCGGAAGGTCGCCCTAATCCAGCTCACCGGGATAATCGGCAAGGGGTACGGCGACGGCCTCCTGGGCGGGAAGGGCGCGGTCTCATCCGTGGTCGCCCAGCTCAGGAAGGCGGGGCGTGACGCTGCGGTCCGGGCCGTCCTCCTGGAGATCAACAGCCCGGGGGGGGGCGTGGGGGATAGCGACCTTCTCTACCACGAGGTCAGCTCCTTCAGGGCGAGGGGCACGCCTGTCGTCTGCCACCTAAAGGACATGGCCGCCTCCGGGGCGTACTACGTCGCCGTCGGCGGGAATAAGATCATCGCCCAGCCGACGACGATCACCGGGAGCATCGGCGTCATCCTGCACGGCATAAACGTGGAGGGGCTCCTCGAAAAGATCGGCGTCCGGGACGTCACCATCAAGAAGGGGAGCATGAAGGATATCCTTTCCCCTACCAGGTCCCTCACGCCGGACGAGGAGCGGCTCCTGCATGGGATAGCGGACGGCGTCTTCCGGCGCTTCGCCGGGATCGTGGCGAAGG
>CALLYX010000358.1 GCA_937858775.1 uncultured bacterium
CCACCGACATGGACGGAATACTCATTCCGGCAGGCCGGCGACTTCGATCACTGGCCGAACTTCGACTGTTCCGATGCTCGCCCCCGGAACCCGTCCTGCAATCGCAACGGCTTCATCGCGATCTTTCGCCTCGATCAGAAAATAGCCCGCCATCTGCTCCCGCGTTTCGATGAAGGGGCCATCGGTGACAATGGGCTTGCCTTCTCGAACCCGAACGATCGCCGCCGTGGCAGCCGGGTGAACCGGAGAGGCATGCACGTACTCCCCCTTCGCATCCAATTGATGGCAGAGCCCAATCGACTCCGCCAGTAGGCCCTTCTTTGTCTTCTCGCTCATCTTCTCGAATGCCGTTTCGTCGTGATGAACCAACAAGATGAATTTCATGCCGTGCCTCCATGAAAGCCCCTCAATCCGTTGCCTCGTCGACCGAACAGTCAGGCACAACCGCCCTCTTTAATCGGCCGCACTTCGATACTGCCGTACTGAGCTGCGGGAAACTTCGAGGCGATCCGTACGGCGTCGTTGAGGTCCCGGACATCGATCAACAGATACCCGCCCAACTGTTCCTTCGTTTCGGCGAAGGGCCCGTCGGTCGTCGAGACTTTCCCGGCCCGCACCCGCACCGTCGTGACCGTCTCGTTCGCATTGTCCACGATCGGCTTGATCTCGTTTTGCAGCACGTTCACCAGGGCCGCAAGCTGGAGGATCAACACGATCAAGGCAATGCCCATCAGCATCCCTTCCATCGCCAGCACGATGATGAACACGTCGCGGATCATGCCGACCCAGTTGGCCGCGTCGTCCGGATCGGCCAGCAGCGCATCGAGGTCGGTGTAGCCGCGCCCGCCGTAGCGCGCGGTGAACTCGGCCAGCGCCGCGGGATTGGTGCGCGTCGCCGCGACCAGGCGCACCGCGTACTGGATCAGCGCCGGATCGACATAGCCGCGGCGACACTCCCGCTGCAATTGCGCGAGTTCGTCGGTGGTCGCGACCGCCGCGATGTCGGCGGCCGCGCCGGTCACCCGCTCGACGATCACGAACTCCTCTTCCTCGGTCGGATAGCCGACCAGGACTTTCATCATGAAACGGTCGACCTGCGCCTCGGGCAGCGGGTAGGTGCCCTCGGTCTCGATCGGGTTCTGCGTCGCCATCACCAGAAATGGCTCCGGCACCCGATGCGTTTCGCCGGCGATCGTCACCTGGTACTCCTGCATCACCTCGAGCAGCGCGCTCTGCACCTTGGCCGGCGCGCGGTTGATCTCGTCGGCGAGCAGCAGGTGCGCGAACACCGGCCCCAGCGCGGTGCTGAAGTCGCCGCTCTTCTGGTTGTAGACGCGGGTGCCGATGAGGTCCGCCGGCACCAGGTCGGGCGTGAACTGGATGCGCTTGAAGCTGCCGCGTATCGTGCGCGCGAGGGTCTTCACCGTCAGTGTCTTGGCGAGCCCCGGGACGCCCTCGACCAGCAGGTGGCCCTGGGCGAGGATCGCCACCAGCACGCGCTCGAGGAAGTGGTCCTGGCCGACGACGACCTTCTTGACCTCGAACAGGATGCGCTCCATCAGCGTCGCCACCTGGCCGGGATGCGGATTGGACTCGTTCATGATGCCTTCGCGGTGGATGGAAGAGGGTGGGTCGCGCCGTCAGAACGGCGACAGCCCGACGCCGGCAGCGGCGTTCTCGATCGGCACCGCGAACCCGATGCCGATGAAGGTGCGCTGCTGGTTGGGGTTGAGGATGCCGGTGACGATGCCGATCACTTCGCCCTCGGCGGTCACCAGCGGTCCGCCGGAGTTGCCCGGATTGATGGCTGCGTCAGTATGGATGATATCAGGGATGGAATAGAACAGCCCGCTGGAATCCGTGCTGTCAAGGGAGAGAGATCGGCCGGTGCCGCTGATGATGCCGGAGGACGCGTCGAGGGAGAGGCCGGCCGGGAGTTCGCCCCCCGCCAGAGACCAGCGGTACGGGGCGATCCCCCCCTCGGCCGCGAGCGATGCCTGATACGGCGCGCCCCGGAGGCCTTGGGGCAGGGAAGATGTGGCGATGACAAGGGCGGCGGCGCGAATGACGAGATCGAACTTCGCCGAGGCCTTCTCCCCCCGGGCGTCCAAGACGCCGATCGTCAGGGGGGTATCGCCGGCGCGCTCGGGCGTGCCGCTGATTACGCCGCGCGACGGGTCGATGGAAAGGCCCGCGGGGAGCGATACCGGGTAGGATTGCCACGAATACGGCGGGGCGCCCCCGGTCGCCGATAGCTCCTGCTCGTACCGCTCCCCGGCCCTCCCTTCGGCGAGCGCCTCGGTGAGAATCGCCAGGGCCTCGCCTTTCACGGTGATCGACTGTTCGACGGTGTCGGTATTCCGGTCGGCGTCGGTCACCGACACCCTGAACAGCGCGCGGCCGGGCTCCTCCGGGACCCCGTCGATGGCCCCGCTCGCCGGGGCGAGGGAAAGAGAGGCGGGAAGGCCGCCCGATGTGATCGACCACGCGTACGGCGGGGTGCCGCCCGTCGCCTCCATGACGGCGGAGTACGGCTGGCCGGGCGAGGCGTCGGGAAGGGCGCCCGTGGTGATGTACAGCGGCTGGGTGATCTTGCCCTGCGGGCGCTCGTAGGGAGTGGCGCCGGGTGGCGGCGTGGGGGCGGGCCCGGTCTCGGCGGGCGCCGGCGTCTCCGCCCCGCCCCCGGCGTCATTCACCGGCTCGGCCGCATCGCCCGCGGCGGGCTCGGCGGCGGCACGGCCGGGCTTCGCGGCTGGGGCTTCCTTCGCCCCCCCGTGTACGGCGGGTCGCGGGACGGCCGGCGCCGCTTTTTTCGCCTCTTCCGGGGCCTCCACGCCCGGCATGACGACGCGGGTGGTCCTCGCGAATGGGTTCGGAATCCGCCGGAAGGGCGAGGATATGGAGACGGCCGCGCGCGAGCCGCGCGGATGAAGCGCGCGGCGGGCGGAGGGGGCGGCGGCCAACGCCAGCGCGATGCCGAGCGCGGTGAAAGCTATCCTCGATGGTCTCATGGCAATAAGAAGGGGCCCCCAGCGCGTGCGAAGGGCCCCCGTGACGCCTGATCAGCCTCTCTCACCCCGGAGAAAATACGATTCGAGGTTTCCTGGCTCGTGGCAGGTGGTTCACCCCAGGCCTTCCCGGCGGGGCGGCCGCATGGGCCGGCCCGGCCAGTGACCTGGGGGCGTTCGACGACGCCACTTACAGTTGCGGGGGCAGCAGCGGATTCTCACCGCTTTCCCTCTGCATGGGAAAGAACCGCGCCTATGGTACGCCGTCAAACCGCCCGGGTCAACCGGCAATTTCAAGCCGGCCCGGGGGGGTATTCACGTTCGCCGCCGGCCTTCCCCCTCGCCGGGTTGCCGTCGTTTCCTGAGAACGCAAAAGGGCCCCCTCGCGGGGGCCCCTTTCCATGCATTTGGAGAAGCGTGATCACGACTTCTTCGGCTTCGCGGCGTGCTTCTTCCACGCCTCGGGATCCTGCTCCTTGACGAACTGCTTCCACGACTCCGGATCGCCCTTCTTCTGGAGCGGGACCATCTTTTTCCCGCAGCAGACGATGTCGCATTCGGTTTCGTCGCACACCTCGATCACGACGACCTTGAGGCCGCAGCCCGCCTCGGGGTCGCACACCAGCACATCACCCTGATTCAGCTTCATCTCGCGCTACCTCCTATTGTCGAAAAGATAGCACCGGCCCTGGAAAAACACAATCAAAATAATCACAGTATGACGCAACAGTCAGGCATGGCGTTGATTATGTCAAGCTACGCCCCGCCCGCCGATCCGCGCCGCCAATATTGCGGAGGCGTAGCGCCCGAAGGCGAGGTGGCCGGAGACGAACTCCGCGGCGGCGCGCCTTGCCGCTGCGCTTCTGGTGAGCAGGCGCGTCTGGGCGTCGGCGCGGGGGCCGGTGAAGAGCCACCGGCGCACGAAGAGCGAGGCAGCATGCCATCTCAATAAATGCGCTCGGAGGAGGAGCGGATAGAGGGCGGGGCGGCCGGCCCCAAGCGCTGCGGCGAGCAGCTCGGCGGATCGCATAGAGAAGAATATCCCCTCCCTCGTGACGGGATCGGCGACACCGGCGGCGTCGCCGATCAGCGCCCACCCGCCGCCGCACACCCCCCGGGGGCGGAGGCGCGCGGTGGGGACCATGGCCGCGAAGGGGCGGCCGAAATCGAAGGAGGCGCCGGGAAAGCGTTCCGCCATCCAGGCTCGCAGGAGCCGCCGGAGAGAGTCGCCGCGCCAGCCGGGGAGGGGGGCGACGATCCCCGCAGAGGCCGTTTCCGGGCCGGGGAATATCCACGTGTAGCACCCGGGGGGGCCGGGGAACCCGACGTGGGCGGCGCCGGGGTCGGGGGCGCGCAGGTAGTAGCCGGCGCAGAGCGACAGGGCGTCCGGGGGGAAGGGGGCCGAGAGGCTGCGCCTGACTATGCCCGCCGCGCCGTCCGCGCCTACCAGGAAACGTCCGCGGTGCTCTCGCCCGCCCGCCGCAAGCACCCACATTCCACCCTCCCGCCGGATGCCGGTCACGCGGGCCGGGACGAGGCGCGCGCCGGCGCCCGCGGCGGCGGCTCGAAGCGCGCCGTCGAACGCCGCGCGATCGTAGATCGCAAGCGGGGAAGAGAGCTCGATCTCGCACCGGGCGCCCGTCCGCGACGACACGCTCAGGCGCCCGATCTCGGCACGCGGGGCGCGCAAGCCGTCGAGAGAGCGTAAACGGGCGAAGGCGCGCGGCGGGACGCCGCCGCCGCAATGCTTGCGTCGAGCCGGGTCGTGCAGAAGGGTCACGGCCCGCCCGGAGCGGGCGAGGGCGGCGGCGAGGGTCGAGCCGGCTGGGCCCGCGCCGACGATCAACACGGGGGAGTTGCGACTCTCCATAGGGAAGGGGCACCTCCGCGTGCGGCGCTTTTTCCGGGCGCCGCCCTTCGGATTAGTCTATCATAGGGGCCGTCCACGGGAGGAGCGCGGGGGGTAGGCGTGTGCGGCGGTGTGAGCCCGCGGCATCGGGCCGGTCTGGGCTC
>CALLYX010000359.1 GCA_937858775.1 uncultured bacterium
GCCGGTAACGTCGGCCCGGCCGTCGTGGCGGTCTACAACATCCAGAAGGCCCGTGTCATGGGCTATGTGTTGCGCCCGGGGCGCTATTTCGATCTCGACGAGTTCCTCAGGCAGTACGAGAGCGTCCCCGACCGCAGGAGCATCGGGTCCGGCGTCATCATAGCCCCGGACGGCTACATACTCACCAACGAGCACGTTGTCGGGAACGCCGACGCCATCGAGGTGGTGTTGCCGGACGGGAGGAAGTTCAACGGGAAGGTGGCCGGAAAGGATCGCCGCTCGGACATGGCGGTGATAAAGATAGACGCGACGGGCCTGCCGGCCGCCGCCCTCGGCGACTCGGACAGCGTCAAGACGGGGCAGTGGGCGATCGCGATCGGGAACCCGTTCGGCATCGTCGAGGAGAACCCGATGCCCACGATGACGGTGGGCGTGGTGAGCGCCCTGCACCGCAAGCTGGGGGCCGCCAACGTAGGCGGGCGCTACTACGGCGACCTGATACAGACAGACGCGGCGATAAATCCCGGGAACAGCGGGGGGCCGCTGCTGAACCTGAAGGGCGAAGTCATCGGCATCAATTCTGCGATCATCAGCCCCTCGGGGGCTTATGCGGGGATCGGGTTCGCGATACCCGTGAACCGGGCCAAGTCGGTCTTGGAGCATCTGAAGAAGGGGAAGGAGGTCGAGTACGGCTGGCTCGGCGTCGGCGTGCAATCCCTCGACAGGAACCTGGCCGCCGAGTTCAAGATCCCGGACGCCTCGGGCGCGCTCGTGGTGACCGTGGTCGGGCAGAGCCCGGCGGCCGCCGCGGGCATCGAGGTGGGGGACGTCATCCGCGAGTGCGGGGGGAGGCCCATCATGGACGCGGACGGCCTGATGGAGGAGATAGGCCGCGCGCAGGCCGGGAGCGCCCTGAGGCTGAAGGTGCTGCGGGGCGGGAAGGAGATCTTTATAGATGCCACGGTGGGGAGGAAGGGTGAGAGGGTCGCCTGACCGCGGCGCCGCGCCAGCCCTTGTGGCCCTGGCCTGCGCCGCGGCCGCATGCGCGGCTCAGCCCGCCCCCCCGGGGGATCTCGCGGGCTCCCTCACCGCCGACAGGACGCGCGTCGCGGAGGGGGGGGAAGTCCGGCTGGCCCTGACCGTCACGGCCAGGGGGGCGGCCATGGGGCGCAAGCCGGCCCTTCCCGCTCTCCCGCCCCTCAAGAGGTTCGAACTCCTCTCCGCCGGACAGCGCAACGAGGCGGCGTACGCCGCGGATGGGGGGAGTCGTTCGGTCTCCTTCCTCTACGCGCTCCGCGCGAAGTCGGAGGGGACGGAGAGTATCCCCCCGGTGGAAATCCTCGGGGAAGACGAGAAGGGGGA
>CALLYX010000360.1 GCA_937858775.1 uncultured bacterium
GCCCTACTCCGCCGTAGGGTGCGGCCGCCCGGGATGGCGGCGTGCGGGGGGCCGCGCCGGGCGGACACGGGGGGACGGGGCGGACGCTATCCCGGGCCCTTCACCCATCTGGGGGGGGGACGGAATCGCATGAGAGGCGACAAGGACTGAAATCCGAGGGAGGAGTCGACGTGCAGGTCACTGCTGAGATGGTGAAGGAACTCAGGGAGAAGACGAACGCGGGGCTGATGGATTGCAAAAAGGCGCTCGCCGCCACTGGGGGAGACATCCAGAAGGCGATCGACCACCTGCGCAAGAGCGGGCTCGCGATCGCGGCGAAGAAGGCGGGGCGCACGGCCGCCGAGGGCGTGATCGGCGCCTATATCCACCACGGCGACAAGATAGGCGTGATGGTGGAGGTCAACTGCGAGACTGATTTCGTGGCGCGGAACTCGGAGTTCAGGGATTTCGTGAAGCTGGTGACGCTCCAGATCGCGTCCGCCGCGCCCGCGTACCTCGCCCCGGCCGACGTGCCGAAGGAGCTGATAGAGCGCGAGAAGGACGTACTCGCCGCCCAGGTCAAGGACAAGCCCGCCAATATCGTTGAGAAGATCGTCCAGGGCCGGATCGCCAAGTTCTACGAGACGTGCTGCCTGCTCGAGCAGCCGTCGGTCCGCCCGGAGCACGAGGGGCGGAAGATCAAGGATCTCCTGACGGACCTGATCGCCAAGCTGGGCGAGAACATGGTCATCAGGCGCTTCACCCGCTACCAGCTCGGCGCCTGACCGCCTGGGAATGCCGGATATCGCCTCCCGCGGCGCGCCGGGGCCGAGTGCGGACGCGGTTGGAATATCGCCTCCCGTCGGCCTTGCGCCGCCGGAGGGATAATGGCCCTGGGAGAAGGGCCGCACCCCATGACGATGATTTTTCTCCCCCTCGGAGGGGGAGGGCGGGGCGGGGGTCATGCCATAAGGCCGCATCTTCGGGTTCCAACCAGCCGTATCCCCAGCGGCGCAGAAACGGAGGCGCGATGAAGAAGCGATCCTCGTCGGCCCGGTACCGCCGCGTGGTCCTCAAGGTGAGCGGGGAATTCCTCCGCGGCGAGCAGGGCCACGGCATCGACCCCGCCGTGGTCCACTACCTGGGCAGGGAGATACGGGGTGTCCACCGCCTCGGCATCCAGGTCGGTCTCGTAATCGGCGGGGGCAACATCTTCCGCGGCCTCGAGGCGCACGCCGAGGGCCTCGACCGCACCACCGGCGACTACATGGGGATGCTCGCCACCGTCATCAACGGCCTCGCGCTCCAGGGCGGCCTCGAGACGGCGGGGGTCCCGACCCGCGTCATGACTGCGATCGCGATGCAGGAGCTCGCCGAGCCGTACATCAGGCGCAGGGCCATCCGGCACCTGGAGAAGGGGCGCGTGGTGATCTTCGTGGGCGGAACGGGAAACCCGTACTTCTCGACCGACACCGCCGCCGCCCTCAGGGCCTCCGAGATCGGCGCGGAAGTCCTCCTCAAGGCAACGAAGGTAGACGGGGTCTACTCCGCCGACCCGGTCAAGGTCCCCGGCGCGCGGCGTTTCGGCTACCTGAGCTACCTCGACGTGCTGCGGAAGAACCTGAAGGTGATGGACTCGACCGCCGTCTCCCTCTGCATGGACACGGGGCTGCCTATCGTCGTCTTCAACCTGGGCGTGAGGGGCAACATCGCCAAGGCGCTCGCGGGCCGCGCGATCGGCACGCTCGTGAGCGGCGCGCCGTCCCGGCGGAGCGCCTCCCCGGGGCGCGGCCGGGGCGGAAGCGACGCTGATTTCATATAGCCCCACCGCTTCGGTGCATCGGCGGCGCGCCGCAGGGGCCGCGGCGGCGCCGACGGATTTCCGCCGCCCGTCCCGATCGATTCCGGATCTTGACCGCGCGCCGCGCCGGGTTTTCTGATACCATATATGACGGGCAGGGGACGCGGTCCCGCGAGTCCGCCCGGACGCGCACGGAGGAGAGGGCCATGAAGTCGAACGAGATACTGGACGAGATGGAACTCAAGATGATGAAGACGACGGAGGTGATCGAGCGCGAGTTCGCCGCGGTCCGCACCGGCAAGGCGACCCCCGCACTCGTCGAGAACATCGTGGTGGACTACTACGGGGCGCAGACGCGCCTGAGGAAGATCGCCAGCATCTCGACGCCCGAGCCGCGCCTCATCGTCCTCCAGGCGTGGGATCCGGCCGCCGTGGACGCCATCGAGAAGGCGGTCCTCAAGTCGAAGCTCGGCGTAAACCCGGTGAAGGACGGGCGCCTCATCCGCGTCCCGATCCCGGAGCTCAGCGAGGAGAGGCGCAAGGAGCTGGACAAGGTGGTGAAGCACATGGCCGAGGAGGGCCGCGTCGCCGTCCGCAACATCCGGCGCGAGGCGAACGAACAGATCAAGAAGATGCAAAAGGATGGGACGATCCCCGAGGACGAGATGATCCTTGCCGGGGAGCGGGTGCAGAAGAAGACGGACGAGTACATCAAGATCATAGACACCCTTCTCGCCAAGAAGGAAAAGGAGATCATGGAGATCTGACCCCTCCCGCCCCGCCTCAGGCGCGCGGGCGGGGCTCCGGCCCGCGCTTGCCCCACGGGCGAAGACGCGAGGCGGGGTCCGCGATTTGACAGCGGGGGCGTAGCTCAGCGGTAGAGCAGCTGCCTTTTAAGCAGTTGGTCGGAGGTTCGATCCCTCCCGCCCTCACCAGCACTACAGCCCAAGGTTTAAAGCTGAAGGCCTAAAGATGTAATGGCCGCAGCGACAATGGGAAGCGATAGGATGAGATCCTGCGGAACAGGCGAGCTTGACATGAGGGAGCGCTGAGCGTGCGAAATGCGATTCGAAGGGAATTCTGTCCAGCGCGATAGCATTACCGCCGAAAGTTGAAAGCCGGAAGTTAAAAGTGACGGAGGCTGAAAGATGTGCAACCCAAGGCAGAAGGCCTAAAGCCCAAAAAGAATCAGGAATGGCGATCCGGGGCGGGAATGCAATCGGGGATGAGGAAACAATGGAGAGAACGGGCTTGATACGGGAGGGGCTGGAGGTTTATTTCGATTTCGAAAAACTGAAGGTCTACCAACGAGCTATTGATTTCGGGCATTTCATTTACGATCAATGCCGGACATTTGATCCGACCTACAGGAACTCATTATCGGACCAGCTCCAGCGGGCGGCGCTTTCGGTAAGCACGAATATCGCCGGAGGGTGCGGGAAGTTTTCTAGGAGGGAGAAGATAAAATATTTCAGCTACGCGCTGGATTCCGCAAAGGAGTGCATCCCCTGCATCACGCTTGCCTGTCGACAGCAGCAAGTGAGCGAAGAGGATGGGCGGAAAGCGCGCGACGATTGTACTGCAATCTGCCGCATGCTCGGCAAGCTCATCCAGACGATCGAGGCTGAGGAACTGAGGAAAGATCATTAGCCGATTGCGATTAGCGCCTCGTCTATTCTTTGGGCTTTAAACTTTGGTTCTCTTACGTTTTGTGTGGGTAAATAGGGTTTATAGGGTCATCGGTAAGCGCTACCATCCTGTGGCGCAGCGAAGCCACAGGAGGCCCACCGATGGACGAGTTGTCCCTTTTCACCCAGGCGCT
>CALLYX010000361.1 GCA_937858775.1 uncultured bacterium
CTTGTGCTCCGACGTGGAGGACCAACAAGAGACGAAGTCGCCTGGGATCCTGGTGACCGGTGTGCATCTCGTTTGGAGGTTAGCCGCTCCTTCGCGAGGGTTTGGCGGCGTTGTGCATCAGGGCGTTCTGAGACGCGGTGTCGCGCTTGGCCTTGGATTTCAGCAAATTTGCCTCGTGCGTGAAGCACTTGAAAATCTGGCAGGGCCTCGTGGGGAACCGACGCCCTGCCTCATCGGATCATCGGCGCAGGAAGTTCAGCTTCGGCGCCATCTTGATCGGGGCCGTGGTTGTCGGGGCACGCGTGATCGGTGAAATCTTCTGTGCGACGACGCCGCGCGTCGCGATGGCTGTGCCGCGGCCGCCCTTCTCGTTCATCCTCGCGCCCCTGCCCGCCGGCCGCGCCCGCCGGCGTCGCCCCGCGCTCCGCCCCCGCGGGGTCCGCGAGGCCGCGCCGCGCCAGTTCGATCTCAAGCGCCTTGCATGCGCGGGCCAGGGATCGGTCGAAGATATCCAGCGGGCCGGCGACCGCGCGCCAGTATCCGGTCTCCCCCGCCGAAAGGCGCATCGAGAGGAGCCGCGCCTCGGCGAGGCGGTCCTCCCTCAGGGCCGTCACCGCCTCGCCGTACCGGCCCTCCGTCATGCGGCTGAGCGCCTTCGCGTCGGCCGCCGGCATGCGATGTTCCTCCCGCAGCAGCTTCTCCAGCTCCGCCTCGCGCATCGGCCCGAAACGCACCGCCTGGCAGCGGGAGAGCGTGGTGGGGAGCAGGGACTCGGGCCGGGCGCTGAGCAGGACGATAACCGTGCGCGCCGGGGGCTCCTCGAGCGTCTTGAGGAGCGCGTTCTCGGCGGGCCCCTCCATGCTGTCGGCGTCGACGAAAATGCCGATCTTCCACCGCGCCTGGAACGGCTTGAGGGCGACCCGCCGCTGGAAATACCGCACCGACCCCTCTTCGGGGTTGTCGACGTCGCCGATGGGGATGATGCGCCTCTTCCCAGAGGGCCTGAGCCAGAGGATGTCCGGGTGGATGTTCTTCTCGACGGCGAGGCACTCGGCGCAGAAATCGCACGCGTCCCCCCCCTTCGGCGAGCGGCAGGCGAGAAGCTTGGCGAAGTTCGCCGCCGCGAGCTCCTTGCCGACCCCGTCCGGGCCGTGGAAGAGATAGGCGTGCGCTATCCTTCCCTCCGCCACGCAACGCTTCAGGATGCCGACCGCCTGTTCCTGCCCGCGCACCGCCGAAAGGCCCATCGCCCCCCCGCCCGGCGAAAACCGTTTTCAATCCGCGCCGGCCCTCTGCGGCGCATCCGTTGGACGCTCACCCATCGAGCGACGCCCTCACCTCTTTCATGACCGCCGCCCGCACCTCTTCGATCGTCCCGGAGGCGTCGATCACCTTCACGCGAGCCGGATATTTCTTGGCGACCTCCAGATAGCCGGCGCGCACCCGCTCGTGAAACCCGATCTCCTCGCTCTCGAGGCGGTCTCCCTCCCCGCTCCTGGCCTCGGCCTTGTCCGTCTTGATGGCGCGGCGCAGGCCCTCCCGGACGTCTATGTCGAGGATGATAGTGAGATCCGGCCAGACGCCGGTCGTGGCGATCACGTTCACCTTCTCGATCAGCGGGATGTCGAATCCGCGCCCGTATCCCTGGTAGGCGATCGTCGCGTCCGTGAAGCGGGAGCAGACGATGATCTTGCCCTCCTTCAGGGCCGGGGCTATCTTCTCGAGGACGTGCTGCGAGCGGCTCGCCGACATGAGGAGCAGCTCGGTGAGGGGCCGCATCTCCTTGAACTTGGCGCTGAGCACGAGCGACCTGATCTCCTCGCCGACCCTTGTCCCCCCCGGCTCCCTCGTGACGATGACCCCCCGCCCCTCCTCCCGCAGCGCCTTCACCAGCAGCTCGGTCTGCGTCGTTTTACCGCAGCCGTCCGGCCCCTCGATGGTGATGAAACGGCCTCTCATATCGCGACCTCCCCTGTCGACCGATTGGAACGGGCGGCCCGGCGTCAGCGCCGCGCGGCCGTGCCCCCCCTCCCCTTCTCGTCCCTTACCTCGTAGCCCAGGGCTTGCAGCCTCGCCCGGATCCGATCCGCGGCGGCGAACTCCATCCTGGCGCGGAGGGCGTCCCGCGTCTCGAGAAGCCGGCCCACCTCGCCGGCCCGGAGGGAAGCGGCGGCCAGGCACCGCTCCAGCTCGGCGCCGGAGAGCTCCCCGCCCCCCGCGCGCACGGGCGCCGGGCCGGCGGCGGGCGATATGCCCAGCGCCGCGCAGCAGCGGATGATCCGCCCCCCGATTTCGCGGGCGCGCCCCTCCCATCCCGCGGCCCGGCCGTCCAGTTCGGCGTGCAGGGCGGTCACGAGGCCGAAGACGACCCCCATCGCCGCCGTGGCGTTGAAATCCTCGTCCATCGCCGCCGAAAACTCCGGGGGGCATTCGGGGGCCGGGTCGGGCATCCCCCCGGGGGACGACCCGGCGAGGCGCGAAAGGGCGTCGGAGATCCGGCGGAGGGCCGCGGCCGCCTCCGTGAGGGCCGGGGCGGAGAAGTCGAT
>CALLYX010000362.1 GCA_937858775.1 uncultured bacterium
CGCAGGAAGAGGCCGCCTCGTTCGAGGAGGAGGCCGCCTCGATGATAGAAGGGATACGCGCCGCGCAGGCCGCCGCGGCGCCCCGCCGCCTGGACTGGGTCGGCGGCCGCCATTTCGTCGTCGCCGGCGGCACCGGCTCCGGTTTCGGCGGGTGCCTCGCGCAGGCGGTCCTCGACCGGATAGGCGCGGCGGGCAGCCTCACGGTCGTCTCCAGGGACCCCTCCCGGTCGGTCGCGTACGAATCCGGCATCCTGATGAGCCGGCGCGCCGAGCGCGATGGGCTCGGCGCGCGTTTCCAATGGGTGAACTACGGCCTCGCGGCGGAGGGGAGGAAGTTCGACAGGATCCTGGCGGCGCTGCGCGCCGCCGGGGCCGACCGCGTCGTCTACGTGAACGCGGTGGCGGCCGCGCACTCCGGCCTCCTCCCGGGCCTCCCCCCAGTCTACGTGAAGGATATCGACGAGGAGGGGCTTTTCCAGTGGGAGCTCCTCCCCCTCGACGAGCGGGCGATCGAGGCGACCCGCGTCCCCATGGGCGAGCTCGCCGTCTCGTTCCCCCGGGCGCTCGCCCGCGCCGGCGTCGGGGTCGATGCCGCCGTCTTCCTCGACTGGAGGGGGAGTCTCGACCGCGCCAGCCGCGACCCCTCGAACCGGGAGTACGGGCGGCAGGGCCCCTATTCGACGAGCCTCTACATCCCGAAGGAGATCATCCGCGCCGAGACGGCGGCGTCGATAGGACGCGGCGGGGCCGTGCTCGACATCTTCCTCCCGGTGATGCGCACGCGCGCCCTCGGCCTCATTCCGGGCGGGGCGCTCATGCCGCGCCTCTTCGACGCCCTGATGGCGCGGGAGGGGGTGAGGCGCGTCGACGCGCCGGAGCTCGCCCTCGCCGCCCTGGAGACCGCAGGCCGCGCGCTCGGGAAGGAGTCGTTCAACCCGTTCCCGCGTCTCGATCTCCACGAAGCGGCGCTGGACCTATGGTTCGTGGAGCTGCTGGCGCGCCTGGACGACGATCCGGAGAGCGAATACTACTTCAGGCGGTGGACCTGAGGGCTGTATCGCGACGCGCGCCAGCCCGCCCCGCCGGCCGCCGGCCGGCGCCGGGCGCGTGCCGCGAGAGGAGGAACCGATATGAGAATCATGCCGGCGATCATTGTCGCGGCCCTCGCGGCCGCGGCGCCCGCGCGCGGCCAGGAGACGAACCGCGCCGCGGCTGCGTTGGACC
>CALLYX010000363.1 GCA_937858775.1 uncultured bacterium
CCTCGCGGCGCACGCGGGGAGGGATTCCGTGACGCCGGGGGAGATCGTCATGGCCTCGGTGGATATAGCGCTCGGCAACGACATCACCGCCCCGATCGCGATCCGGGAGTTCCGCGGCGCCGGGGCCGGACGCGTCTTTGACCCCCGGCGCGTCGTGATCGTCGCGGACCATTTCTGCCCCAACAAGGACATCAAGTCGGCCGAGCACGCGAAGATCCTTCGGGAGTTCTCCAGGGGGCAGGGGCTCACGCACTACTACGACGTGGGGCGCGCCGGAATCGAGCACGCCCTTCTTCCCGAGAAGGGGATCGTGGTGCCGGGGGACCTGGTGATCGGTGCGGACAGCCATACATGCACCTACGGCGCGCTGGGGGCGTTCGCGACGGGGGTCGGCAGCACCGACCTCGCTGCGGCGATGGCGACGGGCGAGGTCTGGCTCAAGGTCCCGGCCTCTATCAAGTTCGTCTACCGTGGGCGGCTGAGGAAATGGGTGGGCGGGAAGGATCTCATCCTCCGCACCATAGGGCGGATAGGCGTCGACGGCGCCCTATACCGCGCCATGGAGTTCACGGGGGAGACGATCGAGCGGCTCCCAATGAGCGGACGGATATCCGTCTGCAACATGGCGATCGAGGCGGGGGGGAAGTGCGGGATCGTGGCCCCCGACGGGATCACCCGCGCCTACTGCGAGCCGCGGGCGGAGCGTCCGCCGCGTTATTACGCAAGCGACCCGGATGCCTCGTACGAGCGGGTGGTGGAGATCGACGCCTCGGAGGTCGAGCCGCAGGTAGCCCTCCCGCCGCTCCCGGGGAACGCCCGCGGCGTGAGCGAGATCGGGGAGATCCGTATCGACCAGTCGGTGATCGGCTCATGCACCAACGGGCAGATAGAGGATCTGAGGGTCGCCGCCGGGATCCTCAAGGGGCGGAAGGTCCACCGGGACGTCAGGTTGATCGTCATCCCCGCGACGCAGGCGATCTACGCGCAGGCGATGCGCGAGGGGCTGGTCGAGACGTTCATCGAGGCGGAGGCGGCGGTCTCGACGCCCACCTGCGGGCCGTGCCTCGGGGGGCACATGGGTGTGCTCGCCGCCGGGGAGCGGGCGATAGCGACGACGAACAGGAACTTCACGGGGAGGATGGGCCATCCGGCGAGCGAGGTGTACCTGAGCGGGCCGGCGGTGGCGGCGGCGAGCGCCGTCGCCGGCCGGATCTGCGGGCCTGACGACATCTGACGCCCGGCGGTGATGGGAACGGCGGGCGTTGAAGGAAGACGCATGAAGATCAAGGGCAGGGCGTGGAAGTTCGGCGACGACGTGAACACCGACGAGATCATCCCCGCGCGTTACCTGAATACGATCGACCCGGCGGCCCTGGCGGCGCACTGCATGGAGGACGCCGACCCGGATTTCGCCGGGAAGGCGAGGAAGGGCGACCTGATCGTGGCCGGGAAGAACTTCGGCTGCGGTTCCTCGCGCGAGCACGCCCCGATCGCCATCAAGGGCGCCGGGGTGGGCGCCGTCGTCGCGTCGTCGTTCGCCAGGATCTTCTACCGGAACGCGTTCAACATCGGCCTCCCGATCTTCGAATCCCCCGAGGCGGCCCGCGCGGCCGCCGCCGGGGACGAGCTCGAGATCGACGCCGGGAAGGGGGAGATCCGGAATCTCACCCGCGGCGAAATCTACCGCTCGGCGCCGATCCCGCCGTTCATGGAGGACCTGGTGAGGGCGGGGGGGTTGATGGGGTACGTGAGGCGGAAGATCGTTCGAGCATAGCCGGGTCTGAGGCGGCAAGCGGAGGTGGGGCATGGCCAGATCTTACGACATAGCGGTGATCGCCGGCGACGGGACGGGGCCGGAGGTTATACGGGAGGGGCTGAAGGTCGTCAGGGCGGCGGCCGGAAGGTTCGGCTTCGGGATCAGGACGAAGGAGTACGACTTCGGCGGGGAGCGCTACCTGAGGACCGGCGAGACCCTCCCGGACGGGGCGGTCGATGAGCTCCGCGGCTTCAAGGCGATCTACCTCGGGGCGATCGGCCACCCGGGGGTCAAGCCCGGGATCCTGGAGAAGGGTATCCTGCTGCGCCTTCGATTCGAGCTCGACCAGTACGTCAACCTCCGCCCAGTGAAGCTCTACCCGGGCGTGGAGACCCCCCTCCGCGGCAAGGGGCCGGAGGATATCGATTTCGTGGTCGTCCGTGAGAACACCGAGGACGTCTACACTGGGATCGGCGGCTTCCTCAAGAAGGGCACCCCCGACGAGGTGGCGCTCCAGGAGATGATCTACACGCGCAAGGGGGTGGAGCGCTGCGTCCGCTACGCTTTCGGCCTCGCCCGGGCGCGGAAGAGGAAGAAGCTCACCTTCTGCGGGAAGACCAACGTCCTGACCTTCGCCCACGACTTGTGGCAGCGCGTCTTCGACGAGGTCGCGGCCGACTACCCGGACGTCGAGATGGAGTACACGCACGTAGACGCCACCTGCATGTGGATGGTGAAGAGCCCGGAGGTATTCGACGTCATCGTGACGACCAATATGTTCGGCGATATAATCACCGACCTCGGGGCCATGATCCAGGGGGGGATGGGGATCGCGGCGGGGGCCAATATCAATCCGGCCGGCACATCGATGTTCGAGCCGATCGGCGGCTCGGCGCCGAAGTACGCCGGGAAGAACGTGATCAATCCGCTCGCATCCATCTGCGCGGGGGGGATGATGCTTGATTTTCTCGGGGAGAAGGAGGCGGGGCGGGCGGTCGAGGCGGCCGTGATGCGGGTCGTGTCGACGAAAGTGAAAAGCCTCTCCGCCGGGAAGATGGGCTTCGGCACGGACGAGGTCGGCAGCATGGTCGCGGGGTTCGTGCAGGGCGGGTAGAATGAAGAAGGGCGCCGGGCGCGGGGCGGGGCCGCCGCCCGGTCCAACCCGCCCGGGCATCCGGGGGGCGGTCCGTCCCGGAAGCGGCCTCGAACGTCGCCGGCGATACGAGGGGGTGGCGGGGAATGGAACCGCCCCCCCGGCGAGGACGGTGCCGGGGATCGGGCGTGAAGCCGGATGAGGGGGACACTCCATGGGAAGGTTGTACAACGTGGCGATCGCCGGGGCGACAGGGGCGGTGGGGGCGGAGATGATCCGGACGCTTGCGGAGCGGAACTTCCCCGTCGGCAAGATACGCCTGCTCGCGTCCGCGCGGTCGGCGGGGAAGAGGCTTCGCGTTGGGGGCGAAGACGTTCCCGTGGAGGAGCTCACGGCGGGGTCGTTCAAGGGGGTCGAGATCGCCCTTTTCAGCGCCGGCGCGGCCCGCAGCCTGGAGTTCGCCCCGGCCGCCGTGAAAGCGGGCGCGGTCGTGGTGGACAACTCGAGCGCGTTCAGGATGGATCCCGGCGTCCCCCTGGTCGTCCCCGAGGTGAACCCTGAAAAGATCGGCGAACACAAGGGGATAATCGCGAACCCGAACTGCTCCACCACCATCATGGTCGTCCCCCTGTGGCCGCTTCACAAGGCCGCGCGCATCGTGCGGATCGTGGTGGCGACCTACCAGGCGGCGTCCGGGGCGGGGGCCGGCGCCATGGCCGAGCTTAGGAGCCAGATCCGGGAGATCGGGGAGGGGAGGAAGGCGAGCGTATCCGTTCTTCCGCAGCAGATCGCGTACAACATCTTCCCGCACGTGGATGTCTTCATGCCGAACGGATACACGAAGGAGGAGATGAAGATGGTCCACGAGACGCGCAAGATCTTCCGCGACGACTCGATCCGCGTGACCGCCACGTGCGTCCGCGTGCCGGTGCTGAGGGCGCACTCCGAGGCCGTGAACATAGAGACGGAGCGGAAGCTCTCCGCCGATGAGGCGCGCCTCATCCTGGCGAAGGCCCCCGGCGTGCAGGTCGTGGACGAGCCGGAGCGGAAGCGCTACCCGATGCCGCTTCAGGCGAGCGGGCGCGGCGATATCCTCGTGGGCCGGATCCGGGAGGATATCTCCCAGCCGCGCGGCCTTGACATCTTCATCGCGGGAGACCAGCTCATGAAGGGGGCGGCGCTGAACGCGGTGCAGATCGCGGAGCTCGTCATCGGGAAGAAGTAGGCGGCCGGCCGCGGCTCGGCAGGCGCCGCCGTTCCTCTTCGCGCGCGTGTATTCATCCCTCCCCCCCGCATCCGTTGCGGGGGGGGGCGGACGGGGGGCAGCTGGTCATGGAGGGCGGCCGCGTCATCAAGCTGGTGATCGAGTACGACGGCACCGGTTATTGCGGCTGGCAGATCCAGCCGAACGGCCGCACCGTCCAGGGGGAGGTCGAGGCCGCCATCCTCCGGGTGACCGGCGAGGCGGTCCGCGTCGCCGGCGCCGGCCGCACCGACTCAGGGGTGCACGCCCTCGGCCAGGTCGCGAGTCTCATCACGTCGAGCCGCCTTCCCGCCCCGCGTCTCCACGCCGCGCTGAACGCGGTGCTCCCCCGCGACATCGCCGTCCTCGCCGCCGAGGATGCCGCGCCGTCGTTTCACGCTAGATTCAGCGCGACCGGACGGCGCTACCGCTATACGATCCTCAACCGGCCCGTCCGGCCGGCGTTCGCCCGCTGGACAGCCCTCCATGTTCCGCGGCCGCTGGACGAGGCGGCGATGCGGGAGGGGGCGCGCCGCCTCGTCGGGACGCACGACTTCTCCTCCTTCGCCTGCAACCCGGGGGAGGAAGAGGACCCGATTGTCACCGTGCGCGAGGCGTCCGTCGAGCGGCGGGGGGAGATCGTCGTCATCGAACTGGAGGCGGTGAGCTTCCTCTACAAGATGGTGCGGACGATCGCCGGGACGCTGGTCGCGGTCGGCAAAGGGACCATCCCCCCCGCTGAGATCTCGGCTATCCTGGCCGCCCGCGACAGGAAGGCGGCGTTTCCCACCGCCCCCGCATGGGGTCTGGCGCTCGTGGGTGTCTCATATCCGTAGGCGCTCCATGCGGCCGCCCCTGCCGCCCACACTAGTCCCCCGGCCGGTTGAGAAGTGCGCGTTCGCCGCCCGATCGGCCCCCTGGGGCGGCCGGCGCCGCGGTCCCCATCCACGGTTGACATCCCCATGTCGCCCTGACATACTTGGGGCGGCGCGCAGGCGGGGATTCGGCGGAAGGAGGCGGGTGTGGACGATCGCGTGAGGGCGGCGACGGGGCAGATGATCGCTACGGCGG
>CALLYX010000364.1 GCA_937858775.1 uncultured bacterium
CAAAGATCAAGACCGCGATGAAGCGGGCGTACGGATTCAAAAGCCCCAGCTACCTCAAAACCATCGTCTACCTTGTGGCCGGCAAACTGTGCTTTGACTGATCACCCACACAAAGTGGAAGAGAACCAATTGTTATGTGGCGGGTCCCATTATAGGGTGGGATTATTCCGATAGTTTCGTAAAACAAGTATCCCGTGCTTGGCGCTGTCCAATGTGTCGTCGGCAGGATAAGGGTGTGTTTAAGGGGCCAGAAGGGGTGAAGTGGATATGGGAGAAGGAACTGAAGGAGATGGGCGAATGGGAGAATGAACTAGAACGGAGGAGACTAGGCTTATCGAGGCCTGATTAACGTAGTCAGAGGAAGCTCAATGATATGCAGATTATGTAGACAAGACAAAATACTGCGCGAAATGGTGATCCTCCAAGTCCAAGAACCATTAATGAAGCGCTATAATATACAGCCTACTAGCGTTCCCACATTAAAAATCTTTGCTGGCAATAGCAAAATAGAGTTTATCCCAAGCGCATTATGGATTATCGGCGCAAATGGGCGTATTGATTTATCGATAGATAAGAAACAATTTTACTATCAATGGAAATAAACAACTCCCCCCTGAAACTTATCGAGAAGTAATTGGAATGATTTCTCGGTTTGGGGTTGGGATTGCTGAGTTTCTCATAGTTGGTATTGATCAAAATGGGGCCCATATTTTTCGGGTTCATTATGAAGGCGTGCAAGGAGGGAACTGGCTAGAGTGGTGTACCAAATTGGGATTTAGAGCGATTGGGACAGGTCAAATACATGCATCTATTACTCTTGCCACTTCAGAACAACATCGGATGGAAAATGTCGATACTACTCTTTTCAATGTTTATTGCGCCAAGAAAAATGCTGAATTGGCGCCTGGAGTTGGGGTTACTGAGGATATTGGTATTATTTCATCTAATGGCATAGTGTTTATTGATGGTCTCCAATTAGCAGAATTACACAAAGAGAGAAAAGCGTTTACTATCAGAAGGCGGTTAAAAAATGAAAAGAAAAATTCTGAAGAAACAGCCATTAAGTAAGGAAACCGACAAAAACCAATTTATTGCTCTACTCAATAAGGCCGCTCAACCACTTCCGAAAGAAGATGCTTGAACATGTGGCTCTCGGATTCGCGCCGGTTGTACAGGTAGGAAAACTCATTAACATAAAGTTGGAGATACTTGGGGGAAACGTGGTGATAGGTGCCGGTGATTGATCGCTTGAGTTGCGACCAAGAATGTTGTGACGCTCCTCACCAATTGCACCTGGCACAGTTTTCGGGGGGCAGGTCAACGCTATTCGCGAATAGCGAATATGCCAAGACAATTCTCAATATTTAGACACTTGCCAGCAATTTCAGAAGCCGGGCCTTGTCGCGGTTCAGCGTCTTGGGCGTCATATGATCGAGTATAGAGTCCATTTCCTCTTTCGGTGACTTCTGGCCGTTGGTGAGAAGCTTGGGCATGGCGGACTGAAGGGCGTGGCGGAAGTCCTCGCGGCCGGGCTGGAAGTAGTGCTTGAGGACGATCTCGGCAGTCTTGTGGCCTGTGACCTTCTGGACCATCTCCATCGGGATCCCGGCGGTCAGGGCCAGGGTTACCCAGGTCACCCGGAAGCTGTGGAAATCCCGGATGCTTGCACGGCGGCCGCCTTCTTTCCTCTCGACGTGAATCTCACCTCTAACAGTCTCGCCGTTCTCTTCTCCCGTGGCTTCTGTGATTGCATCCTTGAATCCCGCCCTCGCGAAAACCTTGCGAACGCGCCAAGTGATCCCGTCGGGGTTGGTTTTATACATCGCCGCCTGCTCCGGAAAAACGTACGTTCCGGACGGATCCCGGCGGCTTAGTTCCTCATAGAGCATAGGGAGGATGGGGAAGCTTACGGTCTGACCTGTCTTCGCCGTTTTGACTGTGATGCTGCGAATATTGAGGTCTACATCTTTCCACTTCAAGAGGCAACAGTCTCCGCGCCGCATCGCCGTGCAGATCCCCGTGATGAGGATGGGGCGGACGAATTCGTCGTCTTGGGCGGCGTCCACGATAGCTTTGAGCTCCTCGGGGCTGAATGGTTTTCTGAATATCGTTTCAGTCTCGCGTGTGACCAGTTGAGAGAAGGGATTGATGCTGCCGGCGGGCATGAGATGCTTGAAGGTGGCGCGGAGGAGCTTCAGGGTGTCGTTCCAGGTCTTCGCGGTCATTCCACGCGCAGCTTCCGCGTCCAGAAAGTCCCTGGCCGCCTGACGGGTCACGTGGGCGATCTCCTTGGCGTGGGGATTATTTTGCTGAACGAATGCCGAGAACTTCTTCAGTATCGCGCGGGATTGATACGCATAGCGCTCGTTCAACTTCCGTCTGCGCGGGATTTTCATCCACTCATCAGGCAGATCGTTGAGGGTCACGGACTTGAAGCGCTCGCCTGTCTTGATCTCGTAAATGCGCTCTGCGAGGTGAGCGCTGTCATTCCTCCGTTGAGCCTCCTCGATTACCTGCTTGAGCTTCTCATGTGCCTGTGCGCGGGAGCGCTCGAAGGCTCTGTCGCCTTCCTCTTTGAGGGAAAGCGAGGCGGGGGGATTGCCGGCGACTCTTACGCCGAGATTGATGGAGTAACGTTTGCCGCCGCTCGCGTACTTGGCATACCAGTTGGACCTCAGTTTCCCGTTGCGCCCTATCCGCAGCTCTATGGACATCTGTTCCCTCCCGTCGCTATTGCCTCGCGCGCTTCGGCTTGGAATATACTGCGGCAATCGGAATGGTTGCAAGCAAAACCCACACATCGACCCCCACAAGCCGATTGAACATATTGAACAATCAGCGCGGCAATATGATATGTCGCAACACCGTCAGGCTTATACACTGAAGGTTGGTGCTTCAACCCCGCCATCTCTTGGAATCAAAGACAGAACCTCTACGTATCCTGGGATGGCATAACTAACTATGGGAGAGATAGATTGTGCAAGCGGTACCATAGCGGGGGGTGGATTAGTCGATACCTGCAGAAGACAACACCCCCTACGGTGGACAATACGGCAGTGGTGTGGATGCCATACCTTAACCTATGGCCGACAAAGTCGGCATATAGACAAAATCCCCATCATATAGACTGATGCTCTATAATATGCATATAGGGACAATATGTGGTACTATTTGCAAACGATAGGGAGATATGCAAATGGAGCTTAAGGCCAATAAAAGACCCGAAAACGCCAGCCTCGCCTGGTATGTGGACTCCCTCCAGGCAGAGGGCCGATATTCATTCTGCAAGGAGGAAGCGCTGGAGAAGATGCGGTTGAGTGCCGAAGCGCTCAAGAAAGCAGTAGCCCGGCTTGTGTCCAAGAACAGGATTGCGATTCCCAAGAGGGGCTACTATGTGGTCGTGCCTATAGAGTACCGTTCGGCCGGCGCTCCGCCCCCATCCTGGTTTATCGACGGACTGATGCATCATCTCAACCGCCAATATTACGTGGGGCTATTGTCTGCCGCTGCGCTTTATGGAGCAGCCCAGCAACAGCCGCAGGAGTTTCAAGTCGTAACCGACAAGCCGGAGCGTCCGATCAGGGTAGGTCGAGGCCGTATTCGTTTCGTCGTCAAAAAGAACATCAAACAGACATTAACCACAGAGGTCAAGACTGAAACAGGCATGATGCGTGTGTCTACGCCGGAAACAACTGCCTTGGATCTTGTGCGTTATAGATCCGCAGCCGCCGGGCTTGGAAATGTCGCCGCTGTGCTTGCCGAGCTTGCCGAACGGATAGATCCACAGCGATTGGTCGAGGCTGCGCGTATCGAAGGCGAGCGTGCTTATGCGCAGCGGCTCGGATACCTCCTCAGCCATGTGGGCGCTGCAACACAGGCCCGGGCACTGGCTGCGTGGCTGGTAACCATGCGCCCGAGGCGAGTGCCACTCCGTGCGGATGGATCGATCAATGGCCATCCCACCGATCCCCAGTGGCGGGTTATCGTCAACGAAGGCATCGAGGTGGATATATGATCCCAAGAGCTCAGATCACAGCCTGGCGCGTGTATGCGCCATGGTCTTTGGATGCCCAGGTAGAACAGGATCTCGTCATATCGAGAGCGCTCGTCGAATTGTTTTCCGATGCGACTATACGCGACAAGCTAGCGTTTCGCGGAGGGACAGCACTCAACAAGATAGTCCTGCCCAAGCCCGAGCGCTATTCTGACGACATTGATCTTGTCCAAGTAGAGGCCGGTCCGATGGGTCCTGTTATGACCGCAATCCGTCATCGCCTGGATCCCTGGCTCGGTGAACCCCAGTGGAAACAAGGGCATGGTCGAGTGACATTCTATTACCGCTTTAACACCGAACATGAACCCGTGGTCGTATCACGCCTCAAGGTTGAGGTCAATACGCGGGAGCACTTTTCAGTTCTCGGAATCGCCACGCGCTCATATTCAGTGGAGAGCAGTTGGTTCAGGGGTTCGGCAGAAATACCCAGCTATCATCTGGATGAATTGCTTGGCACAAAGTTCCGAGCTCTTTACCAGCGCAAAAAGGGGCGCGACCTTTTCGATCTCTGGATTGCAGGACAGCGCACACGGTTCGATTCCCGGCGCGTGGTCGACTGCTTCATTCGCTACCTTGATCACGATGCCAGGCGCATTTCACGGGCTGAATATGAGGAGAATCTCCGCAATAAGCTCGCTGACCGTGAATTCGCGGCTGACCTTACTCCGCTGCTCGCGAACGGTGTCGAATGGGATTGCAAGGCCGCAGGGGAGTATGTTCTTGACACACTTGTGGCACATCTTCCTGGAGATGCGTGGAAGGGATAGGAATATATTACGACGATGATGCTAGTTTTCAGCATTTGCTGAAAAGAAAAGGTTAATGGTTTACACTTTGTGCGCGGAAAGGGCATTTTATCCCCTGTAGAGACGCAGGACCGCTACAAAACCCATGCCCGATACGCCATTCCGATAACCTCCCTCTCCCATATTGTGCTCCATCAGAAGTACAAGGACTTGTACGATATCGTACAAGTCCTTGTACTGAATCATACAAACTGATTCCTGCTGCAAAGGAGGTTCAAGCACTTTCAGCAATCGCTGAAAGCCGCCACATTAGTGAAAATCCACTCCTATTTTCCCGCGTTTCCCCGATAGATGGACATGTCCCAACACTGCAGATGCTTTGTTGCGCCTTGCCTTATCCACCGGGATGAACTGCTACATCGCCGATCTGGTGAACACCCTCGATGTCGTGGGTATCCCAACGGTTAGCCGGATTTCCCGCCAGTGGTCATCAAATAACAGCGCTTCTAGGCGAAGGGTATCACATCTGCATCGCTCAATGCGGCGCATCCCGCAGATTCATGGAATTCCGATGGAACTAACAAAGCCCGTCTATTGACAGAATCTGCACAGATGCCGTCATCGCTATCCAGTCATGCCCGGGACACCACCGCTCTGTTGACAGCCCTGAGAAGCGGGGCGTATGCTTCTCAACGGAAAGGGGATCATGGCATATGAGCAAGCTCCATGACCATGGCGTCGATGAACTGTTTTCCGACCCGCAGTTGTTTCGGGCGCTGATCAATCAGGCCAACTGCCATCTCTCGATCATCGATTTCAGGAGCGGCCGCTATCTGTACGTCAACGAGATGACATGCCGATCAACCGGCTACACTCCGAGGGAATTCCTGGCCATGACCGTGGCGGACATCGATCCGACGGTCAATCGGAAGTGGGACGCGGCGAAGGAGAGGCTGCGGCGGAAGAAGGTCAAAGTATTCATAGGGGAGGGGATGATCAGGCGGAAGGACGGGAGCTGTTTCCCCGTGGAGGTGCACTCCTCCGTCATCCGGGTCGGCGCCAGGGACTACCTGGTGGCGACCGCCTGCGACATCACCGAGCGGAAGAAAGTGTTGGAAGCACTGCATGCGGCGAGAGAACAACTGGAGCAGGCCGTGAAGGAAAGGACGGCGGAACTCGAGACGGTCAACGAGGCGTTGAAGGAGGAGATAGCCATCCGGGCCCGCGTGGAGAAGGTGCTGAAGAGATCACAGGCGCAGCTGCAGAAACAGAAGGGATATCTCGAACGCAAGAGCGTGGCGATGGGCGAGATGCTCAGGCAGATCGAGTGGGAGAAGCGCAGGATCCGGACGAACATCGCCTCGAACGCGAAGCAGGTGCTTCTCCCGTTGCTCGACAGGATGCGCTCAGTCGGCGGTTCGGGGAAGGAGATCGCCCTCCTCAAGGAGCGCGTGAAGGATCTCACGGCAGAGTACGGACCCGTTGCGGCGGGAGAGAAGACCCGGCTCACGCCGCGCGAGATGGAGATCGCGGACATGCTGCGGAGCGGTCTCGGGAACAAGGAGATCGCGGATCTGCTGAACATCACCCTCCGATCGACGGAATGGCACCGGTACAACATCCGCAAGAAGCTGCATCTGAAGGGGAAGCGCAACAATCTGCGCGCCCTCCTGATGCGCGGAGATGCTTGAAATCCCTCCTCATTACTGGCAAATAATACTGGTGAAAATCCAGTATAATACCAGTATTGACATCCTTCCCCGGTTGAGAGACCCTATTGCCGCAGTTCCAGGCGCACTTCCTCTCTGCATGTGCCATGGTGCCGCGCATGCAGGGAGATCGGTCGAGGGGATGGGCAGCATGCACAGAGCATGTGTCCCTGTCGAAGCCCCGCACAGACGCCCTCCGCGCAATCATCCTCCGGATTCAATCGATAACATCAATCTTCATGCCGAACTCTCCTCGGCAGATATCCACCCCCGCATCCGTTCATGGGAGGCATGACCATGCTCTCTTCCGATCGACTCTCCAGAAGGCTGGCCAGTCATCTCCTGGCGTGCATCTTCGTCGCAGGATGCCTTGTCCAATGGATGTTGCCCATTCCAGCCTTCAGCCAGGCATTTCACACATATTTCAACAATCCTGATGACCAGAATCACGAATACGATATCCAGGACGCGTTCCTCGATGAGATTGGGAGCGCGACCTCGACCGTCGATCTCACGATCTACAACATCAATTCCGGGACCATCAGCGACGCCCTGCTGGACTGGCACGACGGCAGCACAAAGACGCTCCGCATGGCGTCCGATGTCCAACCGGGGGAGACGAACCACACGACCTATATCGCGCCACTGGTGAACGATGGTGCAGCGATCGAGTACGACACGCCGGAATCGTACTCGATGCACGACAAGTTCGCGGTCATCGGCGGATCAAGGGTGTGGACGGGCTCGTGGAACCTTACGGCGGAGGCGAGCACCTCCCAGTGGAACAACGCCATCGTCATCGACGACTACTGGCTGCGGCAGGCGTACGAGAGCGAGTTCTCCCAGATGCTGGGCGTGCCGGGGACGCTCTACGACGGGTCGTTCCACCAGAACAAGTCGCAGGTCGCAGGGACATTCGCGCTTGGCGGGGGCACGGCGGACGACCTCTACCGGATGAGCCCGCAGAACGACACCGGGGACACCACCGAGGACCTGATAGTGGCCGAGATCGACGCGACGATCCCCGGGGACACGATCCACTTTGCCATATTCACATTCACGAGCGAAGCCATCTCCGAGGCCCTACGGAATGCGGCGGCAAGCGGCGTCACGGTGCGCGGCATCTTCGACAAGGCCCAGGCCGACGGGGGCGCATCGACCGACGTTTACGACGATCTGCAGGAGGCGGGATGCGATGTGTTCTGGCTCTCGACGGATCCCGGCCAGACGGGTTCCCCATACATCCATCACAAGTACATGGTGATCAACCCGCTGGGGACGGATCCGGTGGTGGTCACCGGCTCTGCCAATTTCACCGCCGCCGCAATGGTGAACAAGACGGGCGGGAACGACGAGAACACGCTCATCCTGTCATAGCGTTCCATGCGATTGCGGCGGGCATTGCGGTCGTTGTCGCGGCGACGCCTGTGCTGGGCCAGACCGAAACGCCGACCGAGACGCCTACGGAAGCGCCCACGGCGACGCCCACCGAGACACAGACGGCGCTGCCGACTGCGACACCCACTGTCACGCCGCCCAATTTCACGGTCTTCCATACCGACCCGACGTCGTCAGGCGGGATCGATACGACGCTCGTCGATCAGATCCGCGCATCGTCCGGATCCGGGAACACGATCGACGTGTGCATATACAACATCGATCTGGACGACATCGTGGAGGCGCTCGTCGACGCGAAGACGGGCGGCGCCACGGTCAGGGTGATCTCGGACGCGGACAGCGCGTATGCCGATGCGGAATACACGCAGTGGGAGGACGAGTACGGGACGCTCGTGGCCGCCGGCATCGAGGTCCGCACGAACGCACTCTCGAAGACCGGGATCATGCACAACAAGTTCGTGGTGTTCGACGGGGAGCGTGTCTGGACGGGGTCGTGGAACGCCACGAACACGGCCACGAACTCGGATTCCAACGACGCGATCATCATCTATTCCGCGGCGCTCGCGCAGGAGTACACGGACGAGTTCGAGGAGATGTGGGGCGGCGAGTACGGGACGTACAAGGAGGACGACACGGAGCATCACTTCACCATAGACGGCGTCACGGTCGACTCGTATTTCGCGCCTTCCGACGGCGTGAAGGACGTGGTTCTCAGCGAGATCAACAGCGCCACGTCGAGCATCCATTTCCTGATGTACTCGTTCACGGACAAGGACATCGCCGATGCGATGATCCAGAAGGCCACGGCGGCAACGCCCATACCGGTGACGGGCGTGCTCGACAACGGCCAGGGACAGGGCGCCTACAGCCAGCTCACCAACTTTACGCGGAACAGCGTGCCGGTCAAGCTGGACACGTTCAGCGGCCTGCTCCATAACAAGCTGATCATCATCGACCGGGAGGGACCGGACCCCAGGGTCATCACCGGGTCGTTCAACCTGACCGACGCGGCGGAGGAGAAGAACGACGAGAACATCATCGTCGTCCGCAGTCAGGCGGTCGCAAGTTCGTATTATTCGATATTCGATCACGTGTACAGCCAGCATGCTGCCGCACCACCGGCGATCGCTCAGGGGCGGCTGGTGATAAGCGAGGTGCTGTCGAAGGGATTCTTCAGGTTCTTCAACATATGGGATTCCGTGAACTGGGGGCCGAGCAGCGACGAGGATTCAACTCCGGGGGACAAGAACGTCGTCGATGCCGTCCCCCCGCAGATCATCCACACGCCCGTCACGGACGTGCTCGTGAATCGGCCCGTCTATATCCATTGCTCCATAACGGACAATGCATATCTCTACTCCGCCAAGGAGCCCACACTGCATTACCGGGCGGTTGCGGATCCCCCGCAGAGCTTCACCGCCATCCCCATGGGGGCGCTCAACGACGAGTACTACGGGAAGATACCAACGACTCTCACGGGAACTGTCGGCAGCGACAGGATCGAATACTACATAACAGCCAAGGACGCATCCCACAACAGGGGCTCGCACCCGGCGGTCAATCCCGAGCTGCATCCGCATTCCGTAAACGTCCAGGCGGAAGGCGACGACGACAAACTCGTGTTCACGGAGATAATGTACGATCCGCCCTCCACCCCCGAGGTGGATTACGAGTGGGTTGAGGTGATGAACACCTCCACGCAGACGGTGTCGCTCAACAACTGGAAGTTCACGGATTTCGACGGGACGTACCAGTTCCCATCCGATGCCACGATCGGCGGGGGGGAATACAGGATCCTCTGCAATACGCAGAGCGCGTTCAATACTGCCCATCCGGGCGTGTCCCAGGGCATCATCTATGAGTACGGGGACGAGACTACGGGCGGGGACATAACGCTGCTGAACTCGTGGGCGACGGTGACGGGCTCAATCGCGCTCATCAATCCGTCCGATCTCATCGTCAGCGAGGTGGATTACTCATCCGGCTGGGGGGCGCAGAACGGTTCCGGGCCCAACAAGAACACGCTCGAGAAGATCGATCCCGCGGGACCGGACGACGGGACGAACTGGATGCATTCTATGGTGCGCGGCGGGACGCCAGGCCAGGCGTCGAGCCCGCACTACATATTCACGAGATACGAGACGGGCGAGGCCAACGTCGTCACGCGGCCGGGCCCGTGGCTCTCGAAGACGCTCATCGACCATTCCGATCCACAGGAAGCCGGCGTGACGGTCTCATATCGGCTCGACCGCGCCTGCAATGTGAATGTAAAGATATACAATCCACCCGTCGATCCAGCCCCCACTCCCACTGTTCCGCCAGAGAACTGCTATGACTCGCAGTATCTCGTGCGGACCCTGTATGTGACTCCGATGCCACGCGCGGAGAACATGGACATCTCCGCGAATGCACATGAGGCCGTGTGGGACGGCAAGAACGCGAGCGGGACGCCCGTGGCCGGCGTGTGCCGGGTCGTGCTCGAGGCGGAGAACGGCGGAACGACCTGCCGCACGGAGAGCGACGACACCGTCGCGGCGGCGAGCTGGGTGGCATACGACCCGGATGGATTTGCACTGTCGAATCGCCAGCTGGTGAGCGTGCTCTACAGCCTCACCAAGCCGGCGCATATGACGCTGGGATTCAAGTACAAGATGCCACAGGAGACCGTCTGGCAGTACATTACGCTTCTGGATGGCGAGCTATGTCCGCGCCCGGCGGGATCACCGCTGGAGATCGCATCGAAATCCGTGTCGAACAGCTATCTGTGGGATGGCACGAACAATGCCGGCAATTATGTCTCAACAGCGACCGATTACAAGATTTTCATGGAGGCAGAAGGCGACATCTACGGGAATGCCGTCATCTGCAGGTTCGGGGAGCTGCAGATACCGTCCCTGGTGCTCGATCCGAGAAGCTCGTTCGATCCTTCAACGCAGGGGAACGAAGTCGAACAAATCAAGTACGAATTGACCAAGGCTGCGAATGTCACGGTTACGGTCATGGATTCTGACGGCGAGCCTGTCCAAACGGTCTTCACCGGCAGTCAGACATCAGGTCAGCATACCGAGCTTTATTGGGATGGCAAAGACGAATCCCATACTAATGTCGTGGAAGATGGGAGATACATGATTGTCGTACGTGCCGATACCGGTGAAGGAGAAACGTACCAGGCCGTGGCGGAGAGCGTGGTGTTCAAGATCCACGATCCGAACTGGACGCCTGTGCCCAACTGATGGATCGAGCGAGGGGGGATATCCCATGTCACGATTCTTGCGTTCCAGGATATGCAGGGAGCTGTGTTCCATTCTGATCATACAGATGCTTGTGATGGGGGGCATAGGTCAGGCATATGCATGCAGTCCCAGTCCGAATCCGGACTGCCTGGACGAAGAATGCGAATGCGAGGAGGCAGGCAACTCGCGGTCATCCTCCTCGACCTCCTGCACGGGGTGCTCAGGCGGAAACCACGTCATTCAGGCGTCGGGGAACCTGCATTTCAAGCTGCGACCATTCAAGCTGAAGGGCATCGGGGTGCCGGTGGAGCCCGTGTTTGCCTATAACTCGCAAGGGGCGAAGCCCGCCACTCCGTACGGGCGCGGCTGGGTGCTGAACTACGATCGGCGTCTCAAGAGGCTGAAGGCGCTCTCGTCCGGGCAGGACACCAAGCTCGAATGCGAGAACGGGAACGGCGGGATCTACACCTATAGCATCGAGCCCGGTGGCACGACCTACAGGGCGAAGAAGAGGCACCTTTTGCAGGACAGCATCCTCTATGCAAGCGGAGAGAACTACATCGAGGAGTTCAAGGACGGGACGAAGATGCTGTTCATCATGTCGGATGACAGGGGTTATATCTCGACCATCTCGGACCGGCACGGGAACGTTGTCACGATCGAGCGGTACGCGGGCAGCAGGATCAGGACCATCACGGACTCCTCCAATAGGACTGTGACATTCGAGTACGCGAACGAGAAGCTGAGCAAGATCGTTCTGCCGTCACCCGGTGGGGGCGCCCCGGCGCCGGAATACCTGTTCACGTGCACCGCGACGTTGGATAAATACACGTCCGCGGAGGGCGCTGTCACCGAGTTCACGTATCTGTACGAGTACCGCATGGGCAGCCGGAAGCACGCGGGGGAGGAGGTGCGGTACGAATGCGGGGATCCCGAATGGCCGACGAAGGTGACGAAACGGACGAGGATAATCGATGGGCACACGTACGAGAAGACGTTCACCTACTACCCTGTGGAGATGGAGACAATAGTGGTGGACGAGGCGGGGTTTACCACTGCCACGAAGTACGACGACTTCGGCGATACCACAGAGAAGACCGTCGAGGATCAGGATCCAGTGGAATCCCGCTGGGCGGCCGATGCGAAGCCGAACATGAGAACCAAGGTCGGGGGCAAACGCATCGCAAGCATTTACAGCACCCGAGGTAACATTACATACAAGGCCGAGAAGAAGTCCATTCAGGGCGGCTATGAGACGGGCCTCACGCATGCATACACATATGTCACGGATACCGATGATCTGCAGACTGATACGGATTCGTTGCGGGGCACGATCACATACGGGTATGATGCGAACCATAACAAGACTAGCAAAACGCAGAATGTGACCGATCCAGACACGCAACAGTCAGTGGCGGTCAGCTGGGGTTGGACGTACTACTCGGACGGGCTGCTCCATACGGAGACCGACCCGAACGGAAACGTGACGACCTATGAATACGAACAGTACGGCAATCCGATAGACATCCAGCGCAAGGACTCGCAGGGCGTCATCGTCTCCGAGACGACGGCGGTATACGACGCCCTGAATAGGATGACACAGAAGAAGGAGCGGATAGACAGCCAGAGATGGCGAATCACCGATCTCACCTACGATAAAGAGAACCGGGTGCTGAAGACGACATACAACGAGGACGAGAGCGACTATGAGGAGAACACGTACGACTGCTGCCATCTGCTCGCGAAGAGGGATAGGAACGGTAACACGGTTAGTATTACCTACTACGATTCCGGGAAGGTGTGGAAAGAAACCCGGACGGTCGATGGCACGAGTTATGTCATCGAATACGGGTACAACGGGCGGGACGAATTGACGAGCCGAAAGACCTACGCGATATCCGGCGGGCAGCCGGTGAACGTGGCAGAGACGACGTACCAGTATGATGCCGCGGGGCACAAGACGCAGGTCAGGCAGAAGAAGGACGCATCGAACTGGATCCAGACTGACTTCGCTTACGATCCCAAGGGGCAGCTGGCATCGGAGACGAGATATCTGGGCACACGCTCGATCGTGACCTCGTACGAGTACGACAACGCAGGACGGATATCGATAATCACGAAGCCGATAGATGCGAACACGACGGTAGAAACGGAGTACGAGTACGATGTTGCGGGGAGAAAGACCAAGGAGATCAATGCCCTCGACAAGGAGACCACGTACCAGTATGACGAGCTGGACAGGCTCATCCAGGTGAACGAGCCGCTGAACCGCGTGACGAAGTACCGGTACGACAAGAACGGGAACAAAGTGAAAGTCATCGACGCGCTGGACAGAACGACGACCTACACATACAACGGGCTGAACAAGGTAGCCAGCATCACCCGGCCGGTTAACGAAGGGCAGATCACCACGGTCACGACGAGCTATGCGTATGACTGTCTGGGGAACAGGACGCTGGTGACGGACGGGAACAACAAGCAGACGCAGTACGCCTATAATCTCGACGGCCGGCTAGAGCTGATGACGGACGCCGAGGGTCACGAGACGGAATACGAATACTATCCTGCTGGGCAGCTCAAGACGCTCACGGATGCCGATGAGCACGTCACGCACTACACCTACGACGCTGTAGGAAAGCTGAGGCAGACAAAGTACGCTTATCAGACTGATCGTGAGCGGACGGAGTCGTTCACCTATGACAACGCGGGGAACATGCTCACGAAGACCCTGCGGTCGGGTGACGTGATCTCGTTCGAGTACGATCTCCTGAACCGGCAGACCGGGAAGATATACCCAGACGACAGCGAAGTGGAGTACATCTACGACGATCTCGGGCGAATGACATCAGTCACGGACACGAATGACGAAACGACAAGCTATGCCTACGATGACGCCAACAATCTCTTGAGCATCACCTATCCGGACAGCAAGGTCGTGCAGCACGAGTACAACAAGATGGGGAGCAGGACGAAGCTGACGTACACGGACAGCTCGTACATCGAGTACACGTACGACGATCTTGAGCGGATATATCAAGTGAAAGACCAGAACGGGAACGTGCTCGCTCAATACACGAACGATGAACTCCGACGGACGCGGCTGGACTACCTGAACGGGACGTATGCCACCTACAACTACAATGACGCGGACTGGGTAACGGCGCTGTATAATACTAAGCAGAATCAGGGAGACATATCATCGTTCACCTACACGCACGACAAGGCGGGGAACCGCGCGACGATGGTTACCACGGCTGGCACGCATGCGTACACATACGACGACATCTACCAGCTCACGCAAGTGGACTACCCAAGCGGTCATCCGTACAGCGACAAGACGTACAACCTGAGCGATGTGGGGAACAGGACGAGCGTGGTGAACGGGGGGACGGTATCCTACACGCACAACGAGCTGAACGAGTACACCGCTGTGGGTGGATCAACCTACACATCCGACCTTCGAGGGAACCTCACGAGCGACGGGTCACAGAGCTACGCCTACGACCTCGACAACCGGCTCACCGGCGTGGGGCAGAGCATCAGCTATGCCTACGATCCGTTTGGGAAACGGATCCAAAAGACGATCAGCGGCAGCACCACGAAGTACATCCACTCCGGGGACCAGATCGTCGAGGAATGGGAAGGGACAACGCTCGCACGTAAGTACGTCTTCGGGGTGGGGATAGACGAGCCGCTGGTGATGGTCACAAGCGACGGCTCTAAATACTACTACCACTTCGATGCGCTGGGGTCGGTGAGGAATCTGACGGATTCCTCCGGGGCGACCGCTACAAGCTACGAGTACGATGTTTATGGGGCATTCACCCTGTCAGGATCGTCGCATGGAAATGCATACGCCTTTACCGGTAGGCAGTGGGATGGCGAGTCGAGCCTGTACTACTACAGGGCGAGGTACTACTTACCGGCGGTGGGGAGATTTATTCAAACAGATCCGACAAATTACAAGGATGGTCCTAATCTTTACTGCTATGTTAAAAATAATGCGGTAAATATGGTAGATCCCAGCGGTCTCGCGTGCGGTCCTGGTGTTGTCGGAGATTTTGTAATCCAAGATACATTTTTTAGTACAGCATGTGAAGCTCACGATCATTGCTATGAACAATGTCATCGTGGAGATCCAGATGGAAAGGAAAAATGCGATAATCAGTTCCATGATGATGCTATGAGCATATGCGATGATTTACCAGCGGACAATTTGTTTGAAAAGTACATAAAAGGGAATTGCTATGTACTAGCCGAAATCTTCTACGGAGCGGTGGATACTTTAGGCGGCATTTCTTATGAGAGTAATCAAGCAGAAGCATGCAAGTGTCCCTCTTATTACGATTAAACTATCTAGAATCGTGTCTTGATACTTGCTTCCCAAGTTGTGTCATGGCGGGGAGCTAGGTGATGCAGCAATCTCCTGTCTCCCAATGAGTTGGGATCGCTTTGCTTCGCCCGCAGTGCAATCGCATTGCATCAAGGTATTTCCGAACACCACTAGATTAAATCCGGAGGTTTAAAGTGACAAGAAAATTACATACGCCCAGGTCGTTGTGTACTCTTTTATGTGCGCTATTTCTATTTTCTCACAAACCTGGAGTAGTACTAAATTCTGAACTGTTTCATAAGAAGGAGATTCATAATGCTTGTATCATTGGTGGGGTTAGACATATTCAAACAGCCAACTATGGTCAACCACTTGGCAACAGGATTGCAATCTTAGGACAGGAATTGCTTATAGTATTATCTTGTGGTAATTACCGCGTGATAAACACGTATTCTTTTCGAGATAAAGATGGCCGGACTATCTCATTTGGTTTAAACCCTAGTTTGGTTGACATACATAGAGATGGCAGCTTCCAGATCATGAAAGGTGGCGGTGGCTATGGTGAAGTCGGTCTTCTTGATGATAAGGGCAATACACTCTGGTCATTTCAGCCAGATTCCAGACTGCCCCCCTTCAGAATGATTTCAGGGGATTTAGATGGCGACAATAGAATTGAGTTTTACGTAGCAGATCGCACCGGTCTTTATAAGTTAGATCATCATGGGAATATAGCTGGCAAAATATCTAAAGCCTGGATTTCAGATATTAAGATAATCAGTGATTCTCGACTTCCATGCCCAATATTGATCGCCCTTACTCGTCATGGTGAATTCATGATATTTAATGCTGATGGAAGACTATTAAGGCAATTTACACCAGGATACGAAGTTCGCCGCTTCGATATAGTTAATTGGCCCGATAGTCCAAATATTCTAGTAGGAGAAGGATTTTTTAGCTGGAATGTCCATGTATTGGATCTTAATGGCAAAGATCTCTTTCGATACAAGCTAAGTACTTCGTGGTCTTATTATGGGCCCCAGGGTCTAGCTGTAAGATTCAATAAAGAGAACGAACCCTATCTTGTTGTATTAGGTCATGCAAAGGCTCCAAGCTACTTAACTCAACTCAACATATTCTCTCCTAGTGGTGCATTGGTGTACCAAGAGATACTGCACAGGACGCAAGGATTATGCAGTAGTGCTTGCGCGAATAGTGACACCGAGAAACTGATTATCGGCAATGGTAATTCCAAAATATTGGAATATAGCATGCCTGAATACAGCACATTGCCCGTAGACAAACTATAACCCATCTTCTACAGTTCAAAACACGACTATATTGATTACGAACGAGTTACGGAGACACAAAAAGTTGTTGGTACTATATTCCAAGGGTATCGGAGAGTACGCTATAGTTCCCGTATCGTCGGCGGGGGCGCTACCCCCACCGCCCGCAGCACCGCGCCGGCGCAGCCCTTGAGCTGGCTGCGCAGGCCGAAGTCCACCTGCGCCTCCTCACCGGGAAGGCACTCCACGCGGTACACCCGTCCGGGATGGACCACGCGCAGGTGCCGCGCGTAGCGCTTCACCGACTCGTAGGAACCCGTGAAGCCGTGCTCCACCACGAGGTCCTGGTAGATCCTCTGGGCGGTCAGGCCCGCCTCGAGCGCGTGCGTTATCGACTCGTGGAACGGCCGGCACCGGCTCTCCCTGCCGGCGGTCGGAATGGCCGGTTTTGGCGGTGGGGACACCCCGGACCCGGCGGTCGAAATGGCTGGTTTTGAAGCGGGGGACCCGGCGGTCGGAATGGCCGGTTTTGAGGCGCGCTCGATCTCAAGCCGGATGTAGCGCCCTACCGTCTCCCGGTTGAGCCCGAGCTCCCGTGCGATGCGTCGCTGTGACCATCCACGGTTGTAGCGCGCTGTGATCGAATGAGTTGTGGCCACTTTGATCAGGTTCGCCATCTGCAGATCCCCCTTTCCGTGCGGGGTATTCTACAGGGCGCACATCTCCTTCAAAGTGGCTGGTTTTGAACCGTTCCTCCGTGGCTGGTTTTAACCGACCGCTGACACTCGACCCTGAGCGCCGTCCATCTCCAAATATGGAACGGCCGCCAGGGCGATGCCGGCTCGTCCGTCATCTGGGGGAACCTCACCACGAACCGGATGACCGCGACGGCGTTCTCGAACATCTACCGCGCGAGGGATACCGACCTCACGAATTCCACCCTGCCGGTGATGACGATCACCGCCGCGGTGGACACCACGCTCGCCTCCGGCACCTACTGGCTCGACTGGATGGTCGGCGGATCAAGCGGATTAGAGGGGCCGTACGTTCCGCCGATTACCATTCTCGGCCAGAAGTGGACCGGGGACGGAAGATATTATGATCCCTCCGTCTCTGGCTGGAAAAACATCGTGGATCCGGAATCCTATATGCCTCAGGGGATGCCGTTCAGGATCGAGGGGACAGTCCTCCCACCGACCCCGACCCCCACGCAGACTCCGACACCGATACCGACCCCGACCCCCAGACCAATCGTCCGTGTCGTAGCGAGCCAGGCCGTCGTGTCAGCGGGAGATCCCTTCACCCTGGACGTATCCGTACTGCCGGTCATGGACAGGCCATTCGACGCATATGCGGTCATCCTCGGCCCGGCGGGCGCCTACTCGATCAAGTTCGGCAACGTCCTCGTCCCTGGAGTAAGCCCCATCGCGCGTGGGGTTCTCTTCCTGCCCTATGAATACAATGAGACCATTCTTAACATGACGATCCCGTCGGGCGTCGCGGGCAACTACCAGGCCATCGTCGGGCTTGTGGACACGGGGGCGAAAGTTAACGGGGTTCAGGACGCGTTTGCCTTGGATGTCGCGTACATCTCGGTGAATTAGGGCCGTCCCCTTCAGGGATAAAAGACCCCAGGAAAACGCTGGATTGATACAAGGAAGAGATTGTCGGAGAAGAGGCAGGGGAGGCCTGCGTCTGCATCAACTTGGAATAGGATGCAATGATGTGACCCTAATCGGGCACGGAATCCCACACATCGACCCACACAGGCACATCGGAAATATCGAACAATCAGCGCCGCAATATGATGCGTCATATTACCGTCAGGCTCATAACCTGAAGGTCGCTGGTTCAAATCCAGCCCCCGCTACCAAGCCGATTGGGACACCTGTCTGGACGCCGGCAGGTGTCCCTTTCCTTTTCAGCACGGTCAAGCTGCCGTACAGATGTAGCCCCCCGCCTCAGCATCACCTGCAACCGTCGGCAGCCGAAACGCCTCCGAACCTGCGCCGACTCCCTCAGCCGCCGCCGAAGACCCTCCTCATCTGCCTTCACGCGCTCCCGGTATCCGAAACTCGTCCTCGTCAGCCCGATGACCTCGCATGCCCTTCTCACGCTCAGCCCAAAGCGCCCGATCACGTACCCGATCGCTTCCCGCCTCGCCTTGGGCTCTAGAAGTTTTTGCGATCACCGCCTTCAGCACCTGATTATCAAGCGTCAGGTCCGCTACGATGTGCTTCAGCCGCCGGTTCTCCTCCTCAAGCCGCTTCAAACGCCTAGCCTCGTTCACCTCCAAGCCGCCGAACCTCGCCTTCCACCGGTAGACCGTCCCTTCGCTCACCCCGTACTTCCGCGTCAGCTCCGCCAGCCCGATCCCCGCCTCGGCCTCCTTTAGGATCCCGATGATCTGCTCCTCGCTGAACCTCCCCCTCTTCATCCCCAGCCCTCCCGTGACCCCCTATCTTACCCGGGAAGACTCTCACTAAATACTGTCCAGTTTTCGGGGGGCAGGTCAAGGTCACCGGAACTACGGCGGAATGAAATGCGCGGCTGAAGCGCAGCCGCGGCCGGACTACCCGATAGGGCTTAGAGGGCGCCATGGCCCGCGCAGGCACCTGTCCGCGCGCCGGGCGTCACTTCGTCCCTTTCGGCGGACAGCCCCGATTCCGAATATACGCCTCGTACGTCGGCCTTCCTGCGCGCACGGCCGCGAAGTAGTTCTCGATCTGCTCACGCGTCGGCGTCTTGCCGAGATCCTCGTGCAGACGCTTGACGAAATAGCAACCGTTCGCCTCCACCCTGCGCATCGTCTCGCCCTTGAAGAATATCGCCGGGGCGCACTCGCACTGCATCCTCGCCTCGAAGACAAGCCGGTCGCCGGCGTCCCGCCCGGCATAGAGAAAGTCGCGCTCCTTCAAGTGAGCGCTGATGCGGGAGGAGCGGTCGTGGTAGAAGACGGTCTTCCCGTCCGCGCTCACGCCGATCCGCATCGTCGTCCTTATCGTATAGTCGGCGGCCCCGAACCCACCCTTGGCCGTCACCTCGTACTCGGCCTCCTTCCCCCGCAGCGCCCCGGCTAGATCGTACCTGGAGTTCTCCGCCTCCTTGAGAAAGCCGGGCGGGCGAGTGAAACCCGAAGCCAGAATCGAGTCGGGAAAGATATACGCGTAGATCTGGGCGTCACAGGCGTACATCATCGCGAGGTCGATCGCGTCCGGGCGGTATTTCTCCGGCCATCCTTTCGTCGAGACGGACCAGCGCGCGAGCATGGAGACATACGGCCACTCTGACGCAAAGTGATACTCCGGCGGCGACCCGGGAGGCGGAAACTCGCCGCGGAACATCTCCTCCGGGTAACAGATCTGCCCTGATCCGCCCTTGAAACAGAGCGTTTGGAAATCGGCGCCCCACGCCACCTCCGCGGGGAGCGGCCCCGCCCCGGCGCAGCGTGTAACCGCGCCATACATCGCGGCCGCCGCGAGAATCCCCGTCAACACCGGCCGCCGCATTCCCGCCATGGTATCCATCCCTTCCACCCCGTTCCGCACACGCTATTCTGCCACAAGCGGGCGGCCTGCGGCAGGGGAAACCGCCCCTTCGGCAAGGACTCACCCTCGATCGGGGGGCGCGACTATGCCGACTCCGCGGCGCACCCTTCGCAGGACACTGTCGCCTTTGACCGACACATTATGAATATCCCCGGTCGCTGCAAGTGCGGAATGAGCGACCATCGCATAATTATCACCGAATCATCACCGAATCATCACCGAATCATCACCGATATTTACTTTACAAATCATGTATGGCGGAATATACTGTTTTTCGGGGAAACGATCCGTGCCGCGGCCCTCGGCGAGAAACAGCCGCCACTCTGCACGGCATCTCCCGGTGCCGCCGGCAGGGAGAGTCATGAAGCTTGTAACGAAGATCACCTTGATGCTGGCTTTCGTCTCCCTCGTCCCGCTCCTCATTCTCGGGGCGGTCGCGGCATATTGCATCAACGGCATCCGCGACAATGCAATGGACGTGGGGATGCGGACGCTCATGGACGCCGAGCGAGCCAACCTGGCGCAGCTCGCGGAGGTGGGCGCGCGCGGCATCGACCGTGTCTTCAGGGCTTATCAGGAAGACGTCATCGGTCTCCACACCGGTTACGACTTCGTCAGGGCCCATCCGAAACGCTTTTCAGACAGTTACCGGGACGATCTCTATCCGGACAAACCCCATCCGGGGCTGCCCGGTTACGGCTACGTGCATTCAGAATGGGGGATGTACGGGGATTTCGACGGGAGGTTTCCGACCACCGCGTACGTCCGGAAGAGCGCTGTCGCGCGCTCCACCTCCGACGAGAAGCTCGCCGCCGAGATCTCCGAGTCCCTGCACGCGGCGAAGCTCATCGAACCGGCCTTCGTCTCCCTCGCCAGGAAATACCCCGACACACTGGACCTCGTCTGGATCGTCATGAACAACGGCGCGGCAAACGTCTGGCCGCCGTACGACCTGAAGGCGATGATCGCGAGGAATCCCGCCCTCCCCGACCTCGACGAGAGCGAGCGTGTCTACGTCCGCCTGCTCAACCCTTCCAACAACCCTGGGCGCGATGTACTCTGGCTCCAGCCGTATCTCGACCCGTACAAGAGAGTATGGATCACGAGCTGCATCGCCCCCCTCTACGATGGCGACAAGTTCATCGGCTCGATAGGGATCGATATCCTCCTCTCGGCTATCCGTCAAAAAGTCCTGGATATCGGGGTCAGGGAGTCGGGGTACGCGTTCCTTATAGACTCCAAGGGGGTGCCGATCGTCCTCCCGCCCCGTGGAATCGCCGACCTGGCGTGGGAGGAGACGCAGAAAACGCTACTCGCGGAGATGTTCAAGGCGAACGGCGCGCAGGGGGGGGCGCGGGAGAAACCCGACATCCCGCCGCCGACGGCACTCGGAATGACGCCGCGCTCGGATGTCGCCGCCTTGCTAAGGGAGATGACGGCACAAAAATCGGGGGTCGAACGTGTGACGCTCTCGGGGGAGCAGAAGCTCGTCGCCTACGCCCCCCTGCGGACCCCCGCTTGGAGCCTCGGCCTCGTATTGCCGGTGAAAGAGGCCTTGGCCCCGGCGATGCGGGCCTCGCAGACCATAGGAGAGGGGACACAGCGGATCCGCTGGCAGTTCATGTTCATCCTCCTCCTCGTGGCCATGCTCAGCGTGTCGCTGGGCTGGATCGCCAAGCATCAGCTAACGCCGAAGATCCGGCGCCTCATGGGGTTCATGGTCAATATCAGCCAGGGGAAGCTCAACCCCTCCCACCTCCGGACTGACGGGCGCGATGAGTTCGCCCAGATCGAGCGCTCCCTCGGCGAGATGCACTCCCTCCTTGAGGAAAAGGAGCGGTGCATCACGGTGTACGTGGAAAAACTCGAGGCCCTCATACGGGAGCGCGCGGAGGCGCGCCGAAACACCCCGGGCGGAAACCCGTCCTAAAGGCAAGGAAGGCCGGGCGGCGGCTCGAAGAGATGAGCCCCGCAGCCCCCCGGGGCGCCTTTCCCCTACACAGGAGCGATCCCTTTTTCCCTGAGCGCCCGGAAGACCTCGTGCCTCAGGTCGGAAATTACCTTCCAGTCACGGGGATGCGCGACCCAGACCCTGAGCGCGAACTCCAGCCCCGCCTGCCCAATGCCCTCCAGACGCACCGACGGCACGGGGAACTTGAGGACCGACGGGTGAGCTTTTGCGACCCGCAGGAGGATCTCCTCGACCGCGCGGCTCTCGACGGAGGCCGGCACCTTCACGGAGATATGCCCGCGGATACGCGGGTCGCGATAGGTCCAATTTGAGAAACTCTTGTTCACGAACTCCGAATTCGGGACGATGATCGCCTTCCCCGCGTACGTGTGTAGATAGGTGTTTCTGAGCGTCACGCGTTCGACCCTGGCGAAGTTCCCGTCGCGCTCGATCATGTCGCCGGGTTGTATCTCTCGCCCGAGCAGCAGGATGAGGCCGCTCACGAGGTTGTTGATGATCTGCTGCATGCCGAAACCGATCCCCACCGAGAGTCCGCCGGCTACTATGGCGAGGTTCCCTATCGTAAAACCGAGGAGGGAGAGGGCGATCATCAGGAATATGAACCATATCATGTAGCGGCTCAACACCTGGAGGGAGACGATCTCCCCTTCGGTCGCCGCGGCGCCGTCGCCGCGCAGGGCGGTGATCAGATCCGCCGCGATGAGGACGAGCGTACGGGCTGCAAAATACCCCGCTATTATCAGGGGGACGCTGACCATGTGGACCGTGATGTTCCTGTAGGAGATCTTCATGTCGAAGATGAACCGGAGGAGCGGCCGGCCCGCGAGGTAGACCGCGTACCCCGCGAGCCCGGCGTAGAGCGCCGCGATGAAGACGTTGGCGGGGCTGATCACCTCCCGCGCTAACATGATGGAGAGCGCGCGCCGGCTCGATCCGGCGCGCTCGTCGAAGTACCGGCGCGAAACGGCGACCCCCTCGGCGAGCACGATCCCCACGCCAACCATCATGACGATCGTGGACGAGAAGATGGCGAGGTTCGCCCAGCCGAGGACGGCGGCCGCGGCCAGCGCGGGAATGAACCCGAGGAGGAAACGCCGGGCGGCGTCTTCGTCCGGCGCCCCGCCCCGGCGCCCGGCGCAAAGCACGCGCCAGAGGATCAGCAATACGGCGGCCCACAACACGGCCACGGTCTCGGTGCGCATGTCGAGGCTCTGGAGAACGTTTCCGGCCGCGGCGCAGACCCAGAGGAGTGTGAGGCCTTCGTCACCGCGTCCCGAGGGGGCAGGGCCAAAGATGGAACGCAAGCGCACCCCGAGCGAGATCAGGCTGCGGCTCAAGAAGAGCCAGACCACTATGACGACGAACGCGGAGCAGACGAAATAGGGGACGCCGATGCCGAAGGAGAGCCCCGCGCCGCATGCGAGCCAGACGGCCGGCGGGAAGAGCGCGCGGGAGAGACCCGCGACACGCATCCGCCTCTGAAGCCGGCCGACGACGAACCGGGCGCCGACGACAAGAATGAGGGCGGCGATCGACGTCCGAATGAGAACTTGCAGCCAGATCCAGTTGTCGTACTGGTCGAAGGCGAGATCTATGGATGTGAAGTTGGCGATCCATACCGCGAGCGACGCATACGCCTTCCGCCATGCGGCCGGGGAGAGAAGGCGGCGGGCAGGCGCTCCATAGAAGCCGCGCATCACCACGACGGTCTCCCCCCCGGCCGCCGCCTTGAACTCCTCCAATTCGGTCTGGAAGGCACGCCCGTAGCTGAGGGACGGGCCAAGCCGCTCTCGTAGGGATTGCGCGCGGACGCGGAGCGCCCCGTTCCTCGCCCTGAACCCGGCGATCATGGAGGCAATGTCGCCGGGGAGGAGCGTGACGACCGTCCCGTCCTCCCCTACCCGCGTCTTACCTCCCCCCCCCGGGTCCCCAAATTGCTCCATCGCCGACAGATCACGGTCCATTTTCTCGATGGGGGCCATGGACTCCTTGACGGCAAAATCGAGGACCCTGATCTGCTGCTCGATATTGAAGAGGAAGGTCGGAGTCTTCCGCCGCGCCCTGAACAACACGCGCAGGCGGCGTGCACGCACCTCTATCCCGAGAAGCCGCTTGCGCAGCGCCTGGACGTCCGCGGGGAGCTCGCGCTCGAGGGAGTCGATGGAAGCTTCGCTCACCGCCAGATAGGTGAGGCCGCGGTTGATGAGGGCGCGCCACTCATCTGACTCACGCCCTGAAAGCGAGGATGCCGCCGGCGCCGTGGGGGCGGGTGCGATGGGCAAGGCACGGGGCGCATCCGACGCGCACCCGAAGAGGAGAAGGCCTCCCAGCAGCGCGTGGACGCACGGACGTATTCTTTCGCGCATGATTTCCTTCCTTCGCCGGGGCCGGGCTAAACCGCCGCGCCATGCGGCGCGCGACGCCTTATGCTAACGAAACCATCCCATACCCGCCAGAGGAATCGAGCACCCCATTTCCATCCCCCCATAACCGTCCCGTTACCTGGGCAAAGGAGTGTTTTGTCTCCATATAACGGTGGGCTCGGCGCCCATCGGATGGTTCCCCTCGTCGAATTTCTGCCGGATTTCAACGCGAGGATATGCTATCCGACGCCTTCGTTTTGTCCCTTCATCGCAATCCATGTCTTCCCCCTTTTGACATCCCCTCTCTGCGTGAACGCAGCCACTAGACCTACAATATCGTGCCGGATAGTGAGATACGTCATTTAGTATACCGACATTAATGCCGCTTTCTGGAAAACCTTCGGCAAAACGCCATGGTATATCCCATGACAGCTCGCCATAGGCGGACGCGCACTTTTGGGAGCGAGCGGCGGCGCAGGCGCTTCCCCCCTCTCTCTAGACCGAGATCTTATCCATGCCGGAACCGGGAGATCGCATTGCCAAAGAAGGCGTGCAACACGCCGGTATCGCGGAAGGAAATGCCGACGCGCCCTGATCTACTCCGTGGACCGTAACGCGGCGGGCTCGACGCCTTTGACGCAGGCGAGGCGCGGGGGGGGCGTGGACGGATATAACCCCCGACGCCCGACCCCGGCGAACCGGGGAGCGTCGGAAACGCCCGTCTCCGGCAATACCCAGGCATAAGCAGCGTGGAGTAACGGAACAGCCATGGCCTGTGGCGCATCCTCAAGGGTGCGCTACGGCTCATATAACGACGCGTCTCCGCTCAAGGGCGGGGCCTTTTCCCGCGGTCCAGCGCCCGCTATTTTTCCCTTTCCCTTTTCCCCCGCGTGGCTAGAATAGTCCGCATGAGCATCCATCGCGCCGGGGAGCGCCTCCCCCCCACGCCTATCGACGCGATCAAGTTCGCCGTCCTCGACACCGAGACCACCGGACTCAACCCGGAGGAGGGGCACGAGATCATCGAGATCGGCATGGCTTGCTACGGGGCACGCGGCAAGATCTCCGCCACGTACGAAACACTCCTCCGCCCGACCCGCGCCCTCTCTCCGGGGGCGCTCGCCGTGAACAGGATCACCCCGGAACAGCTCGCTGACGCGCGCCCGATCGGCGAGAAGATCGACGAGATCCTCTCCTTCATCGGCAGGTCGGTCATCGCCGCCCACAACGTGAAGTTCGACATGACATTCCTCCACACAGCGCTTCGCGCGCTCGGCCGCCCTGCCCTCGACAACTGGGCGATAGACACCATCGAGCTCAGCCGCCGACTATGGCCCGAGATGAAGTGCCACTGCCTGATGTGCATGGCCCGCCGCCTCGACCTCCCGCACCGCGGGACGCACCGCGCGCTTCAGGACGTGTACGCCACCGTGGAGCTCCTCGACGCGATCATCTCCCGGATCAAGGAAGAGAAACGGCGCCCCACGCTCGCCGACCTTTCCCCGGCGCGCACCGACTTCACTTGGGGCCGGGGCGAGGCGTACGCGGCCCTTACACGCGATCTTGAATGCGCCATCCGCCGCGGATGGCCGGTGCACATCTTCCTCTACGACCGCGATACCTGCGTATTCGAGGAGAGAACCGTCGATCCCGTGCGTGTCGAGAACGGCAGTCTCTTCGCACGCGTATCCGGCGAGGACGCCGAACACGAGTTTCCCCTCATCAGCATAGCCAGGGCGCTGCCCACCCCCGCTTGAGCTTCTCCGGGCGCTTCTTCCTAATCCCCATGCTTCCCCGCCCGCGGCGGCCCCCTTCACCATGCGCACCCCTTTCCACGTTCTTTCTCACGCCCCCCCCGATCCCGTGCCTCTCAAGCGCCGCCTCCCCGCTCCCCTTCCCCACCGCCTTCTCCAAACCCATCCGCCCCCGCATACCCACGGCACCCGGCAATCGCGCACTTCACGCCGCGCGCGCCGACCGCCGCACCCCCTCAACCGTCGGCTCGACGCCGAGCCGCGCACATCGCACGCCCTCCATGCTCGAACCGCACTGCGCACGCCGGCGCAGGCGCCCTTTCCGCCCGAGGCGACGGAAAAATATACGCGGGTCTTCTACAGCGGGGCGACCTACGCGAATCCCGCCCCGGGCGCCCCGGCGGAGCGATTCACTGCGTTCTTCAAGCGGGCCGGATGAACCCGGCCCTTACGCCATTCCACGCCCCGTGTTCCGCCTCCCTCTCCTCATCCTCGAATCGGACACCGCTTCGCACATCGATTTGTACGCGGTTGCGAGCCCCTCGTGCGTAGACGAGAACTGAACCGTGTTCTTTCGATCGATCGCGAGGGCATTTCCCGTGACGAACGCGTCCTGGTTCGCTGCAAGGAAGATGAACTCCCATCCCCTCTTTTCCCGGCACTCCGCGATCATACCGGCGATCCGCTCGTATGTGTACTCCCGGCTGACGTTCTCCATCCCGTCCGTAAGAATCGACACAACGACCGTGTCCGGCCTCTCCGCCGGGGCGAGCCCGTCGATCCGCGCCCGCAGGCCGGCGAGCGTCCTTCCGACGGCGTCGAGGAGCGCCGTCGTCCCCGATGGGACATATGTCTCGTCGTCAAGCGGCCGGAAGCGCGACAGGGGCGCACCGTCGGCGACGAGCGCATACTCGTCGTTGAAGAGCACGAGCGTAAGGCGCGCGTCCCCGGGGAGTTTCTTCTGCTCATCCATGAACCTGTTAAAGCCGCCGATGGCGTCCTGCCGGATCGACTCCATTGACCCGGACCGGTCTATGATGCACACGATTTCGGCATGCGGTGACCGTACCATGTTTCCCTCGCTTTCCCCCGCCGCGCCCCGCTGCCGGGCCGGCGGGCATTGCCCGCTCCCCGTTTCTCCCCTTCCCTCTGCACACCGGCTCCTCCCCGCGCCGTCATGGGGCATGGCGACATTGCCCATGCCTATCCGTGTTCACCTTATTAGTCGCAACGGACGGGAATTTATTACAAACTATTTCCACTATTCCGCTCAGGCGCCACAACACCCCCGAAAGGGGGTATAATCGGCGGCGGCCGGCGTATGTCCGCCGAACGCAGCACCATCCTTGGGAATCGTTTTTGATGAATTCGCGAAGCCTCAAGATACCTTGGGGGAAGAAAGACCGGCGTCTCAGGCTGGTGCCGGCGGCCGAGCCCGCGCTGGAACAGGGGCCCTCACGCAAACCCGTTTGCATGTTGACATACTGCATATTCAAGGTGACCCTCCTCTCGCAGGGCGGTCGGACCTTGAGGCAGCGCCCCAGAGTAAAGATCCAGATAGCCGGCCGGAAAAGCCTCTACGGCTTTGCCCGATTCATCGTCGAGTCCTTCGGGTTCCTTTTCGACCATTGCTTCGCCTTCTACGATAACTTCGAGCGCCCCGAGCTCTCCAAGAGGGCGTACGAGCTATTCGTGGATATCGGAGAGATGCCCGTGGCCCCCAATGCGGTGGGAGTAAAAAAGACGAGGATCGACAGGGCATTAAGGAAACCGGGAGACCGGATGCTGTTCAAGTTCGACTACGGCCAAGACTGGCGCTTCGCGGTGGAGCTTCTGGAGATCACGCGCGCCAAAGAATGGGACCTCAAGCCGGTTGTCCTCGAGCGGACCGACAGGCCCCCGATCCAGTACCCTCCTGAAGAAGAGCGATAAACGGGAAGCGGCGTCCCCCTCACCGCGTTAACTCATCTTGCGGAGGGGCTCGGATGCCGCGGCCATCCGTTTCGCCGCGCCGGATGCGGCAGGGAGAAGACGGCGGCGCGCCTTTCCCTTCGCCGATATATCGCGCCGAGCCGCTTGTCGCGTGGTATATTGATCATGGCGCGGCGTTTCTCCCGCCGGGATTCGGGGGCGCCCTGTCGGATGGGGTGGCAAGATGAAGAAATGGTTTTACGCCGCCGCTATCCTTTCGGCCTCCTGTGCCTGGGCCGGCGATAGGGGCGGGAATTCCGGCACGCCGCAGAAGATGGATCGATCCGCCCCGTACTGGCACTCGTCGGAGACCGCCCCCTGGTATGATTCGTACGGACGCCTCCGGCACGGCTACAAGGACGCCCCGATGAAGAGTCACCCAGCCGGCAAAGAGCCGTACTACTACTCGAGCGATAACTCCACATGGTACGACTCGCAGGGGAGGTTGCGGCGCGGTCCTCAAGCGACCGATACGACAACATACAAGCCGGGAACCGAGCCATACTGGCACTACAGCGACAACTCCGCCTGGTACGACTCCTACGGCAACCTGCGATACGGCCCCAAGGGCGTGCCGGCGGATGAATACCGAAAGGGCCTCGGCAAATAGCCCCCCCCGCCCTCAGGCCTGGAAGGCAGGGATAACTCGAAGCGCTCCCCGAACCAGTCGTCATCCCCAGCCGCGCGTCCCCCCGCAAGGCGTCTGACGGCGTCGAGAAGAACGCGCATTGCGGCCTCGTCCGGCCCGTACAGCGGGACGCGCCTCCGGGTCGCCTCTTCCCCCGGCTCGGCCCAGCGGGCGGCACGGCCCATCCGATGAGGCCCGTGCGGCTTTTAGAGACGCCACGAGAGGCCGAGGCGCTTCGTCAGCGCCTTGATCGAATCGACCGCGCGCCGGCCCGGATTCTAACCGGGCGGACGTCCCGGTGGAGAGCGAGATTAGATCGGGGGAAGAAGAGCTCTTCAATCCGCCCCGCCGCGGCGGTATCCGGGCACCATTCCTGCAACGGGCGCAGCTTTCTCTTTCCGGGCGGGGAATGGCGGCGGAGCGGCGTAGCGCGATACGCCGTCAGGCGCCCGCAGAGACCAGCCTCTCCTTCTCAGAGTCAGGGATGGCGGACAGACAGGGGGGAGGATCAGCACAGCGCCTCTCGAAGCCGCGCATACCCACGGACGGCCTCTCCATCCCACCCCGACACGCAAGCGTACGCTTCGTCATTCCACCACGGTGACCGTATCGGTAACCACCGTGGGGCCTAGTTGCTGATACATCACGGGCGGCGCGTAGAAGGGGAGCGGCGCTGAGTACGCCGGGCCGTAGCAGTACGGCGCGGGATAGCAGGCAGGCCCCCAATATCCGCCGTACGCCTCGTATCCCCGGCTTATGGCGTACGCGGCGACGCCGGCCTGTAGCGCTGAATCGACAACATACGGCCAGGCCCTGCCATGCCAATATCCCCAGCCGGGCCGCCAACCCCAACCGCGATGGTAATGCCCGCCGCCCCAGCCACCGTGACGGTACCCGCCGTGCCAGCCGCCTCCATGCCGCCCGCCCCGGCCGTGGCCGCCTCCAAATGCAGCACCCCCGAGAAGGAGAATCGCCAATCCGAGTATGATGCCGAGACCCTTCTTCATAACGCGCCTCCTTTCATTCCCGACGACATAGTAGGGAAGCACGCTCCATGCCAGCAGAGAGCCCGGCGCAGATAAGTTGTATAATCCTTTGCCCCGTAAGGTGATATGGCCTGAGTCTCGCAGGCGCCGCCATCTCTGCGGCTTGTCCCCTGTGCTCCATATCGTGACAGACGTGAATGCAAACAATACCCGCCGCTTCATCGGTATTCATCTTACGCCTTGCGCCGGTGCCCTATGAAACTCTCTCCCAGGGAGAGTTGCAACTACTTCCAAGCCCTTTTTACGGCCCAGATATCGTCTATCTCATTCCGCCACAGCAAGATATCCTCGTCCGCGCCCGATTTCCCAGTGCACAATAATGACCGCGGCCAAGGGCCGATCTATGGCAAATTGGCTGTAACCGCTTTGAAACACGTAGGATGGAGAACGTTGTATCAGTTGAATCTGCGCCCCGGGCACAATGCCCATGGCCATCATCTTTTGGATCTCGCGCCTCTTCCGTGTTGCCAGATAGACCACTGTCCCGTTGACGCCCGGCCGACCGTCGCATAGCGGCGTGATTTCCTTGATCTCGTCGGCGACAGCCCGTTCGCAGCAGAGCCCCGGAGGGATCGGCCTTCCGTGCGGGCATTTCCTGGGATGGCCGAGCAAAACGCAGATATGTTCATCGAGCCCATGGACGAATAGATGCTCGAACCGGCAGGCATCTTCGTGGAGATATTCCGGCTCCTCCCGGACCACGTTGCGGAGCAGGCATTCGGCCAATCGGTGGCGGCGGACGACATCGCGACCCGCGGTCCGACCCGGATCAGTGAGGCGGTACCCCCCTCCGACCCTTTCCACGAGCGCCAAGGCGAGCGCCTCCTCCAACGCGCGCCCCGTCTCCGGGCTTTCCGGCTCTTCCCTCCGCTCCACCTCCCGGAGATAGAGCCATTCGAGCGCCTCCTCGACCAGGGAATTCATCGCTGTCCTTCCTTTTTTCGGACCCTCTTTCGGATCCATTTTATGAGGCCGGGTTCCTCCGGGGTCTCATAGCCGCAGCGCGGGCACTTGACCATCCGGCAGCCGCCGAACAGGGCGCACGACGAGCACAAACGGCGCGCGGCCATCTCATCAAACTCCATGCCGCAGAAGGCGCACTTCATAGCGTGATCCCCAGGAGATTGAGCAGCGTGTTCGCCGCGAAACCGCCGGAGAAGGCCAGCACGAAGATCGCGCCGGACATAAGAAGCGTCATCTTCATGCCGCGCTCCTTCTTCATGATGAGGAATTGCGCGACGCACGGCAGAAACAGCGTGATGGTTATGACCGCCACGGTGAGCTGGTTGCCGTTCAGCGCCCCGCTCTTCTGCAGGTCGTACAGCCCCGCCGCCCCGTAATCACGGCGGAAGAACCCGAAGAGGAACGCCGTGGACGCCTGATCGGGCAGGCCGATCCAGTTCACCAGCGGCGTCATCCCCTTGATGAGAAGATCGAAGAGGCCGGTGAAGCGCCCCACCCAGATGAAGAGACTGGCCAGGATGAACAGCGGAAAGACCTCCTTGAAATACCACACCACACGCGTATAGGTCTTGATCGCGACATTCCCGAAGCTGGGCACGCGGAGCGGCGGCAGCTCCATGTAGAAGCTCGGCCCCTCGCCGGGCAGCACCCTCGAGAGCAGCCCCCCCGCCGCGACGAACACGACGACCATGAAGCCGGCCCACGTCAGAAGCGCCGCGGGACGGCCCTGCAACAACCCCAGGATCACCCCAATCTGCGCGGAACATGGGATCGTCAAGGCCAGCAACAGCGTGAGGATGATCTTCTCGCGGCGGGTCTCCAGCGTGCGCGTCACCATCGTCGCCATCGTGTCGCAGCCGAAACCGAGAACCATCGGGATGACCGCGCGGCCAGTGAGGCCGATCTTCTTGAAGGCCCTGTCTATGAGCATGGCCATGCGCGGCAGATAACCGCTGTCCTCCAGGATCGAAAACGCGATGAAAAAGGTGCTTACAATGGGCAAGATGATGGCGACGGCGTACCGGATGCCAAGCGTGACGATGCCATACTCCCCGACGAAGAGCTCCTGCAGCATCGGCCACGGAATAACCGCCTCTACAAAGCGCGTGACGGGGGGCGTGATATAGCCGCTGAAGACGGTCTCCTGGAGAAAGTCGACGAGGACCCCCGCCCCGAATGAGCCGACGAACTTGTAGAGCCCCGCGTAGAGCACCGCGAGGAGAACCGGCACGCCAATCACCGGGCGCATCAGCATCCGGCTCAACCGTTCCCGGACCCCGTTTGCCCGCGCGACGGGGAAAGTCGCGCAATCCGCGAGAATCTTCTCCACGCGCGCCTTCAGGGCGATGGCGGCGTAGTAGTGGACGGAATGCCTCAGGGCGCAGCGGGCCCGGCCCGCCAGGCGCAATACGCGCTCCGCCTTCGCGAGCTCTACGTTTTGACGCAGCCAGGCAAGACCTTCCTCCTCCTCCTGTAAGAGCAGGAGCGCGCGGGTGCGGGCCGAGATGCCGTTCCCGCCGGGGAGAATTTCGACGATCGAAACGACCGCTTCCTCCAGCGCGGCCCCGTAATTCGTCAGGACACGCGTCGCGGGCCGAACCGCGGATATCTGCCCGATCAGTTCGGGAATACCCCGGCCGGTGGTGGCGACGGTCTCGACAACGGGAACACCGAGGGTTTCCTGCAACTTCGCCGCGTCGATGCGGACGCCCAATCCCCGGGCCTCGTCGGCCATGTTGAGGGCCACGATCAATGGCAGGCCCGCCTCCGCCAATTGAAGCGACAGCCCCAGCATCCGCTGGATATTCTTGGCGTCGATGACGTGTATGACCGCGCGCGCCTCCTGTTGGACCAGCAGGGAGAACGAAACCCTCTCCTCGTCCGTTATGGGCGCGAGCGAATACATCCCCGGCGTGTCCACCACTTCGTACCGGCCATCCGCGGTCTTCAACACCCCCCGCGAGACGTCCACCGTGGTGCCCGGGTAGTTGGAGACGGTCACGTATCTCCCCGTAAGCCGGTTGAACAGCAGGCTCTTGCCGACATTGGGGCTTCCCACCACCAGCACCTTGGGGAGCGTCGGGCCGGGGCCCGCGTCTTCCACGTGACACCCGCTCCCGGCCATCTTCGTCAGCAAACGCGTCACGCTCATCCGGCGATTCCTCCATATATATGAACAGTTGTTTGTCCCATGACGTAAAAAAATTACGCGCCGCGCACGTGGCGCATTCCTTCGGCGATCAAATTCCGGATATGCTGATCGTCCAGGCTGTAATAGGCCGCCTTTCCTTTTTTCCGATACTTCACAAGCCTCTGCCCCCGCAGAAGCCGGAGCTGATGGGATACCGCGGATCCGCTGACCCCGAGAATCTCCGCCAACTCGCACACGCAGAGCTCGTGCCTGGAAAGCGCGGTTATGATCTTCACCCTCGTCGGGTCGCTCAGCGAACGAAATATCTCAGCAAGCGCATGTATCGTGTCGCCGTCGGGAATCCCCTTAGAAGCCGTCTCGACATGCCGCGCGTCCACGCGAACGATCTCGCATACATCCACGTCTTGCCCCTTCCCGCCTGCCCTTCGCATTCCCCTTCCTTTTCTTAGAATATGTGAACATATATTCATATCATGAGGGCGCCATGTCAAGAATCTTTTTTTATCTTCCCCCCCGGGCACTCCCCCCCGCGAAATGCCCGGTCTGCCCCTCCGCTGAGTATGCCCGATCCGGCAGCTTATAAGCTTTTTGGGGACGAAAATAGCTTCCAAGGCCTTGCCGGCGGTCCGAAATGTCTATCTCCAACCGCCGCAACATGATATCGCGGCTCAATCCCAATTATCAACACACTCATCCCACCCGGTTCACGATCTACCGGTGTGTTCCCGCATCCCTGTCCCGATTGTCTTGGCTGGAGTTTTCCCAGTTTTCGGAGAAGAGGTGAAACGCACACATAAACCTGAGAAACCGGGGATACAATATCCCCAGTTTTGAGAATCGCAGGGCAAGGAATGAGCGCTCTAATCGGCCCCATTACAATGGATTACGTTCCACCTGGCCTGCTTCTCGAGGGCTGCACAAAGCAGTGTTCTTCCGATTCCTTGTAACGGCAAGTGCCCTTATTCAGAAATGACGGATTCCACTTCTTGAAAGTGCGAACCCGCGTCCTGCCAATATGCTATGACTTTCCATTGCTAAATAATGGGGAATGTCCCGATTGTCTTGGACATCCCCGGGAGGCGCACCTAAAATAGATTCGTATGAAAATCGCGGCGGATCGAAGGATGCTTGATTTCCTGAAGCGCGGCATCTGGCGGATACGGCTGGAGGGCGCACCGCGCAGGCACTCCTTCCTGATACGCAATGCCCGCGTCGTCCTGCTCGCCCTCAGGGGATTCAACGAGGACAAATGCTCCCTCCGCGCCTCCGCCCTGACATTCTTCACCCTCCTCTCGATCGTCCCGATCCTCGCGCTGGCGTTCGGCGTGGCGAAGGGGTTCGGCCTCGACCAGACGCTCGAGAAGGAGGTGCTGTCGAAGGCCCCGATACAGGGCGAGGCGCTGAACAACCTCATCGCCTTCTCGCGCCGGCTGCTCGAGAACACCCGCGGGGGCCTGGTCGCTGGGGCGGGGGTCTTGCTTCTGTTCTGGACGGTGATGAAGGTGCTGGGAAACATCGAGGGCTCGTTCAACGACATCTGGGGTGTCAAGCGCATGCGCGGCTGGGACCGCAGGTTCCCGGACTACCTCTCGGTGGTGCTGATCTGCCCGATCCTGCTGATCGTCGCGAGCGGCGTCACGGTCCTCGTCACCACGCAGGCGAAGCTGATCGCCGCGAGGATCGCCTTTCTGGGGCCGGTCACCCCCGTGATCCACATTCTCCTCCGCCTGCTCCCCTACACGATCGTCTGGTTCATCTTCTCCTTTCTCTACATCTTCATCCCGAACACCAGGGTCAATATCGCCTCCGGCCTTCTCGGCGGGGTGGCCGCGGGCACGATCTACCAAGCGGCGCAGTGGCTCTACGTGCATTTCCAGGTCGGCGTGGCGCAGTACAACGCCATCTACGGCACCTTCGCCGCGCTGCCCCTCTTCCTGGTCTGGCTCGAGACGAGCTGGACGATCATCCTCTTCGGCGCGGAGGTGTCTTTCGCGCACCAGAACGTGGACACGTACGAGTTCGAGCCCGACTGCCTCGAGGCGAGCCGCGCCCTGAAGCGGCTCGTGGCGCTGAGAGTGGCGAGCCTGGCGGCCAGGGACTTCTCCCTCGGAAGGAGGCCCCGCACCGCACAGGAGATCTCCGGGGAGACGGGGATCCCGATCAGGCTCGTCCAGGAGATCCTCTTCGAACTGGCCGAGAGCGGCGTCCTCGCGCCCGTCTCGGGGGAGGGACAGCGCGCGCCGGCGTACCAGCCGGCGGCGGACCTCGACCTGCTCACCGTCAAGTATGTCATGGACAAGCTGGAGGCCCGTGGGAAGGACACCGTGCCTATCCCGGAGACGAAGGAGATGGAGAGGATAGCGGAGAGCTTGCGGGGCCTCGGGAAGGCGATGGAGCAATCCCCCTCGAACGTGCGTCTGAGGGACATCTAGGGGATCTCCGGTTCGGCATCACCCCCGGGGAGATCGGGTCCTCCCCCTTTCCGCCGGTGATTCGTTCGAGTCCCTTCACGCGTGAAGGGGAAGGGCCGCGGGGGCGGCGCGGCGGAGACCGGGCAACAGCCGCTTCCGGCCCGACGGGCGCGGAAGTTCCCCGCGATGAGGCGCGGCCCCATAACCCGCTGCTCATCAGCGGAACAGAAGGCAACGATCATTCGGCGGATCCGATCGGGCGGGCCGCCAAGGAGTTCCGGCGCCCCCGCGGGCGCCATGGCCGACCATCCGCCGAACATGGACACGGCCGCGAGAAGGCCCCTTCATCGCGGCGCCACCTGCGAACGAACTATCGGCGAACGGGCGCCGCGCGCTCCCCTGGGAGATCGAACTCGTGCCGCGGAACCGTCACCGGCGAAAATGACGCACAACGGTCGAACGACAGGGGGGAGGATGCCTTTTTACACGAACCCCCTGGCGCCGCCTTATCCTTCTTATTTCGGAGGAAGCGCGGAGCCCGATGTATAATGAGCCAAACCGGATCACGCCCCCGCCGGGATGGAATCCGATCGCCATGGTGGCCGCTGAATGGCAAAGGAGAAGGCGCCCCACGACCGTATCGACATGCCATCGGAGAGGGCGCGGCTGCGCCCCATCCCCGGCCGATCGCCGGGCCCCGGATCGCAACTCCGCCGCCGGATCCCCCCGTACGACGGATATCGGCCGCTGATCCGGCTCGCCGGCGACCGCCCGCAGGGGGGCGGGCGTGCGGCGGACGGGGATGGTGCGGGAGAGAGATCCGCTCGAAACGGAAGATGAAAGAACGGGCGCATCCGGGACGCCGTCGTGGCCGAGCCGGGGCGCGTGCCCGGTACGCTCGTCCAAGGAGGTCCGCATGAAAGCCGTAGCGCTCAACTCCAGCCCCAAGATGCAGGCCGGGAACACCGCGCTCATCCTCGATCCTTTTCTCGAAGGGATGCGCGAGGCGGGGGCAGAGGTGGATCTTTTCTACACGCGCAGGCTCAAGGTCAATCCGTGTCTCGGCTGCCTGTACTGCTGGCTTCACGAGCCGGGTGTCTGCGGCCTGCGGGACGACATGGACATCCTTGAGCCGAAGCTGCGCGCCGCGGAGCTGCTCGTCCTCGCCACCCCCCTCTACATGGACGGAATGACGGGTTCTCTGAAAAATATCCTCGATCGCATGGCCACTCGCGCAGAGCCGCTCTTCGAGATGCGCGATGGGCGGTGCCGGCATCCCGTCCGCGCCTGGATCCGCACAAAGGCCATAGCGCTGGTGTCGAGCTGCGGCTTGTGGGAGATGGACAACTTCGATCCGCTCCTGAATCATCTCCGGGCGGTGTGCGAGAACTTCGGCGTCGCGTTCGCGGGGGCGCTGCTAAGGCCGCACGGCGAGGCGATGCGCCTGTTGCAAGAAGCGGGGGAGGTGCCCGGCGGCATCCTCGAGGCCGCCCGCGAGGCGGGAAGGCAGTTCGGCCGCGGGGAGACGATACGGCGGGAGGTGCAGGCCGCGGTGAGCCGCGAGCTGCTCCCCCGCGATCGGTATATCGAGGCGGTCAACCGGCATCTCCGGGAGCGCCTCGCCGCGGCGGGATACCGTCCGCCCGGCAGCCCCGTCCACTGAGTCGGCGGCTTCGGGCGGGCGGCGGGAAGGCCGGCGCGGTTCAGGCGCCGGGGTAGTAGCGGGTGTCGCGCCCCCGCTTGACGATCTCCTCGCATTCGGCGCAGTAGCCGCTCTCCCGGCGTCTGAAGAGGCGCCTGCGGCACTTGAGGCACTTCCGCACATAGACCTCTTCGACCACCAGGGCGACGATGGCCAGGAAGGCCGCCCCGATCACGATAGCGATGATCGCCAAGCCCCCGGGTCCGAGCCACATGACCGCCTCCTCCCGCCGGCCGTACTATACTCTCACCGCGTCAGATAGATGACAACGCTGAATTTGCGGGGGCGGAGTGGTGGTTGTACGGGAAGACCCGGAGATTCGGCCCCATGACCGGCAGGCGCGCCACGTGACTGCTCTTGTCATGCGGCGAGCCGTGCCAGCTCCCCTCCCAGCTGAGCGTGATCATCCGCGGGTCCGCTTCCCCTGCGAAGTTCTCCTCGAAGCCGGAGTAGCGCCGCGCCCCACGGCGCCCTCCGGGATCGGCCGCGAAGACCACGCCGAGGGAGAGCGGTCTCTCGTTCGGGCCGTGCTGTTCGAACTAGACAAAGACATCGGCGTGGCGCCGGCCGTCCAGATCGAGATAGCCCCCAGGGCTGACGCCCGCGCCGGCGCCGATGGCGGCGCCGTCGCAGACGGTCACCGTCTTCGAGGCCCGCGCCGGGTTCGCGCAATGCCCCGTGAACCGGGCAGTGCAATTTCAGCATATCCGCCCGGCCCCCGTTTTACGCCCGATACAGGATTGGCGGCGCGTTCCAGGCGAATGCGCCGCCGAAGCCGGGGGGAATGATCTTCCGCCCGGGCATGATCCGCTCCCGATCCACGCAAGGCGTGATCCCGGGCCGGCTCGGGGCTTGAGTTCAGTGCGCGCGGAGCGCGGATTGGGCCTTCCGGGCGCGGATCCCCGCCTTTCGCATTCCGAGGAGGAGAATCTTCCCGTTCGGCTGGTGGGCAAGGAGCGGTAACGCCGCGTATTGGTCCCCACCGCGGGAAACGGGATCGACGCGACCGTTCCGGGCCGCCGCGCGCCTTGCCGCCGTCTCCCGGCGGCCGTCACCAGATCGTCCAGGCGATCTCGTCGCTCTCCCCCCGGAAAAGATCCATCCTGGAGATGGGCGCCACCCAGTAGCCGACGCCGCCGACCGTCTTCCGCTCGACCCCGAACTCGACCCTGGCGAGGTCGTACCGCCTCGAATGCTCCTGGAGATCCCTGGCCTGCTGCTCCGTTATGATGAACGTGACCCCCTGCGGCGTCAGCGCCGTCGAACTGCCCCCCCGATGCCTTCCGCCCTTCTGGAACTGGGGCGGGAGCAGCTCTATCGCGAAGAAGCCCTCGTGGCGCTGGAGCGTTCCGAGCTTGACCTTCGAGAAGAGCAGCCTCTGGCCCTGAAAGCGCGCCGGATCGCCCTCGATGTCCGGGAGGGCGGCCTGCGGCGGTGTAGCGGCCCGCGTCGGCGCCGCTTCCACGCCGGGAGCGGGACGCGGCCTGCTGAGGGCGCGGAAACGCTCCTCGCGCGTCGCAGTCGGCCGGGCCGCGGGCCTTGGGGCGGCGATGCTAACGGCCGGCCGCGCCTGGCCCGCGGCTTCCTCCGCCCCCACCACCTCGCCCTGGCCGAGGCCTGGGCAGCTCGACGCGTTGCCGTAATAGTCGATCTCTTCGCGCGCGATCTCGAACTGCACCCCGTACGACTCCACGGTGACGCCCGCCGGCGATTCGCGGACAATGGTGCACGGCATCACCGATCCGTTCTTGAACTTCACGACGCTGCCTTCCGAGCCCTCCGGCGCGCTGGCCGGAGAGATGCTGGTCGGCGCGGCCCCCTTTGCGGGGCCGGCCGCGTCCCGGGCAGCAGTGGGAGGGGCGGAGGGAGCCGCCTCCTGGCCGGACGCGGCGGAAAGGGAACAGGAAACGAGAATGAACGCCGCGACCGCAGCCGCCTGGATCTTCATGATCCTTCGGGCCTCCCCCAGCGGATGCGCGAAAAAATGATCGGGTCCAAAACCCGGATCCCCCGGCCGCGACGCCGCCGGCGGACGGCCTGCGCGGCAAACCAGCCTACCACAATGGGCCGCGAAATCGGGCACCTTTTTACACTCACCGGCGCAGCGGCGGCGCCTCCCGCCGCTGTCCCCCGGCAAAACGGCCGCCTGGCGCCCCGGGCTCAAAACCATGGGCGGCGCTCCATGGGCCTCCCGTACTGATCGGATCCCACCCCTAGGCCGTAGGCGTCCGGCTTAACGCGGAGCGTGGGGTCCGGAAGTCTGGGGGCCCCCTCGACAGGATTCTTCGGGGCCCATTGATAAGGCCTTCCCGTCGCGTCGGAATCAATGCCCGGCCCGTACGCGTTCCTCCTCCCAGGGGAGAGCAGACCGTCTCCCGAAACGCCGAAGTCGTATTTGCCTTCCTCCTCAGCGAAGAGAAGCGGCGAGGCGAGGAGCAGAAATAATGCGAGGCACCTTCTCATGGCCGATCCACCCTCGGTTTTCGACCGCCGTTTGCGTTCCGCGCCCGCGGCAGATCCGCCGTCGCGCAGGCGCTCCCGTCCTGAAGAATGTGGAGCGCCTTCCAGCCGCGCCCTTCCATGTCCGCGCCCACGGCAAGCCTGTGGCATTTCAGCGGATCGCCCTCCGCGCAGAGGATCGCCGCGCCGCCCCTTTCGGCGATCTTCTCCAGCGCGTCCAGCCCGGCGCGGTATGCCGCCGTCCCCCTGTGCCTCTCGAATCCGCCCTCGACGAAGCCGCCCAGGGAGCCGCCCAGGTATTCGTACCCGATCCGCTCCTTGGCGAGGGCCTCGCGCAGCGCCCCGCGGTTGAAGTCCGGGTTCCACCCGTACGGCTTCGAGCGTATGTCGACGACGACGCGGACGCCGTTTCTCTTCAGCGCCTCCATTAAAAGCCGCAGCGGGCCGTTCCCGGTCCCGACGGTGTAAAGAACGCCCCGTTTCGCCCCCGCCGCAGAAGGAGTCCCCGGCCCCGGGCCGGCCGCGGCCATTGCAGCCCCGACCGTGAAGACGCCCAGCGCGCGCATCAGCCGCCGCCCTTCCGCCCGATGACCTCCGCCCCGCCCATGTACGGGACGAGGGCGCCGGGAATGGACACCGTCCCGTCGGCGTTCTGATAATTCTCCACGATCGCTATGTATGTCCGCGCCAGGGCAACGCCGGATCCGTTCAGGGTGTGGGGGTAAAATGTCCCCTTCCCCTCCTTGAGTCGGCATCGTATCCCGGCCCGCCTCGCCTGGAAATCGCCGCAGGTGCTGACCGAGGCGACCTCGAGCCACTTCCCCGCCCCCCCCGCCCAGACCTCGATGTCGTACGTCTTCGCTGAGGCGAAGCTGATCTCGCCGGCGCAGAGCTCCAGGACCCGGTACGGCAGCCCCAGAGCCCGCAACACCTCCTCAGCGTGTCCAAGCATCTCGTCGAGCGCCAGGAACGAATCCGCGGGCCGCGTGAATTTCACAAGCTCCACCTTGTCGAACTGGTGAACCCGAATAAGCCCGCGGGTATCCTTCCCGTACGAGCCCGCCTCCCGCCTGAAGCACGGCGAGTACGCCACGTAGCTGATCGGGAGCTCCCTCTCGTCTATAAGCCGGCCCCGGTGAATATTCACGAGGGGTACCTCCGCGGTCGGGATTAGAAATAGATCGTCCTGTTCGCAGAGGTACATATCCCCTTCGAGCTTCGGTAGCTGCCCTGTTCCCAGCATGCACTCCCGCCTGACCATGTACGGGGGGGCCACCTCCGTGTAACCGTGTTTCTCCACATGCATATCAAGCATAAAGCCGTATAGCGCCCTCTCCAGGCGGGCGCCCATCCCCTTGAAGAGCGGGAAGTTGGAGCCGCTCAGGACGCTTCCCGACGCGAAATCGAGAATCCCCAATCTCTCTCCCAACTCCCAATGTTGCGACGGCTCGAAATCGAATCTGCGCGGCTCCCCGCAATGCTTGACTATCCTATTATTATCACTACATACCCCACTGGGGATCGATTCAGATGGTATATTTGGGATACGAAGCATTAAATCTTCTATATTTGAGTCTATCTCCGCCACTTTCATGTCAAGAACTTCTATCCGCCCCGACACCTCTTTCATCTCGTCGATGGCGGCGGACGCGTTTCCCCCGCAAGCCTTCGCCTTGCCGACCTCCCTGGAAACGGCGTTTTTACGGCTCTTGAGGCCTTCCGCCTCCGTAAGCAGTCGACGCCGCTGGGCGTCCATGCGGAGGAGCTCGTCGATGGCGCTCGTGTCGCCTCTGCGGGCGAGCGCGTCTTTGACCGCCGCGGGGTCTTTGCGGATATACTTTATGTCGAGCATCGGACCGCACCTTTCATCAACGCGCTATTCCCCTCTCTCGCACGGCCGGGGCCCTGACCGCCGCGGCCTCACCATCCCTAATCGCCCTGACCGCCGGGGCCCGCGTCCCCCGTCTCCTCCCCCGCGAGGCCTTCGGACGGGCCGCCCCCCGGGCCTTCCGGCGCGGGGCCGCGGCCTTCCCCGCCCCCCTCCTCGCGGATCACCCTCGCGAAAGAGGCGACGCGGTCGCCTTCGTCCAGCTTCAGCACACGCACCCCTTGCGTCGCCCTTCCGATCACGGAGATCTCGTCGACGGCTGTACGGACCGTCTTCCCGTTCGCGGTCGTGAGGAGGATCTCGTCCCCGTCCCGCACCGCGATCGCCCCCACGATCCGGCCGTTCCGCTCGCCGGTGCGCATCGCTATGACGCCCTTGCCGCCGCGCGACTGCCGCCTGAACTCGGAGAAGTTCGTCCTCTTCCCGTATCCCTTCTCGGCGACCAAAAGAACGGTGGCGGCGTCGTCCACGATCACCATATCCACCACCCGGTCGCTCTTCCCGAGCTTTATCCCGCGGACGCCGTAGGCCCCCCTCCCCATCTCGCGCACGTCATCCTCGGCGAAGCGTATCGACATCCCGTCGCCCGTCACCAGGAGCACCTCGTCTTGCCCATCGGTCAGTTTCGCGTGAGTGAGCCGGTCTCCATCCTCCACGCCTATGGCGATGATGCCGCCCTTCCTCGGGCGGCTGAAGGCGGCGAGGGCCGTCTTCTTGACCGTGCCCTTTTCAGTGGCCATGATGATGGAGCGCCCCTCCGCGAACTCCCGGACCCTGAGCAGCGCCGCCACCCTGTCCTCGCGCGGTATGCTCAACAGGTTCACGATCGACTTCCCCTTGGACTGCCGCGTCCCCTCCGGTATCTCGTACGCCTTCAGCCAGTGCAGGATCCCCTTCTCCGTAAAGAAGAGAAGATAGTCGTGAGCGGTCACACTGAAGAGGTGCTCGACGTAATCCTCCTCCTTCGTCTCGATCCCGGTGACCCCCTTGCCGCCGCGCCGCTGCTGGCGGTACGCGGCGGCCGCCACCCGCTTCATGTAGCCGCCGTGCGTGATGGTTATCAGCGACGCCTCGTCCGCGATCAGGTCCTCGATCTTGAGATCCACCCCGGCGTCCACGATCTCGGTTCGGCGGCCGTCCCCCATAGAGCCGGAGAGGGCGTCGAGGTCGCCCTCGATCAGCTCGAGCACCTTCCGTTCGCTCTCCAGGATGGAACGCAGGCGGGCGATCCGCTTGACGAGCTCCACGTACTCCTTCTCGATCTTTTCCACCTCCAGGCCGGTAAGCTGGTAGAGGCGCAGGTCGAGGATCGCGTTCACCTGGACCTCGCTCAGCGGGAATTTCCTGAGCAGCCCCGCCTTCGCGTCGCCGCGGTCCTTTGACTGCTTTATGATCCGGATGACCTCGTCGATTCCGGCGAGGGCTATCTTGAACCCCTCGAGGATGTGCGCGCGCGCCTCCGCCTGCGCAAGCTCGAACCTGGTGCGGCGGACGATCACCTCCTTCCGGTGGTCGATGAAACACTGGATGAGCTGGCGCACCGCCATCACCCGCGGCCGGCCCTTGTCGAGGGCGAGGAGGATGATTCCGTACGTGCTCTGGAGGGTCGTGTGCTTGTAGAGCTGGTTGAGGACGATCTGGGCCTCCTCGCCCCGCTTCAGGTCGATGACGATCCGCATCCCGTCCTTGTCGGACTCGTCCCGGATGTCGCTCACCCCCTCGATCGTCTTCTCCTTGACGAGCCTGACGATGGACTCGATGAGGGAGGTCTTGTTGACCATGTACGGGATCTCGCTGATGACGAGCGACTCCTTCCCCCCCTTGTGCGTCTCGGAGCCGACCCTTCCGCGGAGTTGGATGTGGCCCCTCCCGGTCGCGTAGGCGCGCGCGATCCCCTCCCGCCCGTAGATGATGCCGCCGGTGGGGAAGTCCGGGCCCGGGAGGACCTTCATGATATTCGCCGCGGAGGCGTCCGGGTCTCGGATGACCAGCTTGACCGCCTCGGCGACCTCGCGCAGGTTGTGCGGCGGGATGTTCGTCGCCATCCCCACCGCGATCCCCTGCGAGCCGTTGCAGAGGAGGTTCGGAAACTTGCCCGGGAGGATGACCGGCTCCTGGAGGGTCTCGTCGTAGTTGGAGACGAAGTCCACGGTCCGCTTCTCGAGGTCCTCGAGCATGGCGGCGGCGGCGTGGCTCATGCGCGCCTCGGTGTAGCGCATGGCCGCCGCGGGGTCGCCGTCGATCGAGCCGAAGTTCCCCTGCCCCTGCACGAGCGTGTAGCGGATGCTGAAATCCTGCGCCATGCGGACGAGCGTAGGATAGATGACCTGTTCGCCGTGGGGATGGTAGTTGCCCGAGGTGTCGCCGGCGATCTTGGCGCATTTGCGGTGCTTGGCGCCCGGGGAGAGGCCGAGATCGTTCATCGCCACGAGGATGCGGCGCTGGGACGGCTTGAGGCCGTCGCGGGCGTCCGGGAGCGCGCGGGAGATGATCACGCTCATCGCGTAGGAGGTATACGACTCCTTCATCTCGTCTTCTATGTCGCGCGGGAGTATCCTCCCGGTTTCCCCGATCATTACGGCTGCCTCGCTTTCCCAACGGCGCTGGCGGCTGGGCCGCCCCGCCGATCACGGCAGGGCCCTCACACGTCCAGGTTCCGCACGTGGAGGGCGTTCTCCTCGATGAACCTGCGCCTCGGCCCCACCTCGCTCCCCATCAGCACCGTGAAGATCCGGTCGGCGGCGACGGCGTCCTCGAGCGTCACCTTGAGCAGCGTCCTCCGCTCAGGGTCCATCGTCGTCTCCCAGAGCTGCTCCGGGTTCATCTCCCCGAGCCCCTTGTAGCGCTGGATGGTGAGCCCCTTCTTCCCCAGGTCCCGCACCGCGTGGAGGAGCTGGAGGAGCGAATGTAGCTTCGCGGGCCCCCCGTCGCTCCCGACCTTCAGCTCGTAAAGCGTCCTGCGCGATCCGGCGAGGTGGTCCGCGTTCATCCCCGCCTTCACGAGCCCCTCGAGGACGCGGGTCAGCTCACGCGCCTCGTAGAGCTCGAAGACCTCGATCCCCTGGCCCCCCCGGTCGCCCGGCGCCTCCCCCCCAACTATCTCCAGCTCGCGCCCCCGCTTCTTCTCCTCCTCCGCGGTCAGCTTCGCGAGCTCCTCGTCGGTGAAGAGGTAGCGCTCGTCGCCGTTGATCCGGATCTTGTAGACCGGCAGGCGGTTCTTCTTCCTGTCGCGCGCGGCGAGGAACTCCTCGAACCTGATCCCCTTGCGCCCCAGGAACCCGGCCAGGTATTCGACCTCGACGAGGAGGTCCAGTATCGCCCGCAGCCTCGCGCCCTCGAACTCCTTCCGGTCCTCGCACCGCACGAGGCGCGCGTCCTCGCAGCCGAGATCGAGGAGGATGGCGTTCATCTCCCGGTCGCTCTCCACGTAACGCTCCGTCTTCTTCCGCTTCACCTTGTAGAGCGGCGGCTGTGCGACGAAGACGTGACCGGCCTCGACGAGGGGGCGCATCTGGCGGAAGAGGAACGTGAGGAGGAGGGTGCGGATATGGCTCCCGTCGATGTCGGCGTCGCACATGAGGACGATCTTGTGGTAGCGGAGGCGCGAGATGTCGAAATCCTCGTGGCCGATGCCGGTCCCGATGGCGGTGATCATCGTCCCGATCTCCTCGTTGGCGAGGACCTTGTCCAGCGGGGATTTTTCCACGTTGATCAGCTTGCCGCGAAGGGGAAGGATCGCCTGGAACCTCCGGTCGCGGGCCTGCTTGGCGGAGCCGCCGGCCGAGTCGCCCTCCACGAGGTAGAGCTCGCAGATCGACGGGTCGGACTCGGAGCAGTCGGCGAGCTTCCCCGGGAGCGACTGGCTGTCGAGCGCCCCCTTGCGGCGGGCGAGGTCGCGCGCCTTCCTAGCCGCCTCCCTCGCGCGTGCGGCGGTGATGCACTTGTCCACGATCTTCCTCGCCTCGGACGGGTTCTCCTCGAAGAATGTGCCGAGCCCCTCGTTCATGATCGAGGCGACGATCCCCTCCACCTCCCCGTTCCCGAGCTTCGTCTTGGTCTGCCCCTCGAACTGCGGCTCGCGGATCTTGACGCTGATGACGGCGGTGAGGCCCTCGCGGATATCCTCCCCGCTCATCGGCCTGTCGTCCTCCTTGGAGATGTTCTTCTCCCTGGAGTAGGCGTTGATGGTGCGGGTGAGGGCGGACTTGAAGCCGCTCAGGTGGGTCCCGCCCTCGACCGTGTTGATGTTGTTGGCGTAGGAGAAGAGAGACTCGGCGTAGCCGTCGTTGTACTGGAGGGCTATCTCCGCATCCACCCCCTCCTTCTCGCTGTGCAGGTATACGACCTTGCGGTGGAGGCAGGTCTTGTTCTCGTTCAAGTGCTGGACGAACGAGACGATCCCCCCATCGTATTTGAATACGACGCCCTTGTCGCACCGCTCGTCCTTGAGCGAGATGGCTATCCCGGCGTTCAGGAAGGCGAGCTCCCGGAGGCGGTTCGAGAGGGTGTCGAAGTTGAAGTCGGTCGAGGGAAAGATCGCCGGGTCGGGCCTGAAGGTGATCTTGGTCCCGGTCTTGGAGCTCTTCCCGATCACCTGCACCTTCGAGGCGGTCTTGCCGCGCCGGAACCTCTGGACATGGATCTGCCCGTCGCGCCTGACCTCCGCCTCCATCCATTCGGAGAGGGCGTTGACGCAGGAGACGCCGACGCCGTGGAGGCCGCCGGAGACCTTGTAGGCGTCGTGGTCGAACTTGCCGCCCGCGTGCAGGGTGGTGAGGACGACCTCGATGGCCGGCTTGTGTTCGGTCGCATGCTCGTCGACGGGGATGCCGCGCCCGTCGTCGATCACAGTGACGGAGCCGTCCACGTGCACGATGACGTCGATTCTCTTGCAGTAGCCGGCCATCGCCTCGTCGATGGAGTTGTCCACCACCTCGTACACGAGGTGGTGGAGCCCCCTGGGGCCGGTGTCTCCGATGTACATCGCGGGGCGCTTCCGCACCGCCTCGATGCCGTCGAGCACGGTGATCGTCCGAGCGTCATACCTGGGCATTGTCCCCGATCTCCCCTATCCTGAACCTGATCTCGTCGATCCTGATCCCGTCGAGCCCGGAGCTGATCTTTTCGAGCATCGCGTCCTTGAAATAGCGGTCGAGCTCGGCGAGCCAGACCGAGGAGTCCACGTTGACGAGCAGCGTCTTCCCCCTCACCCCGACCGGCCTCGTGTGGCGGGCGATCGTCTCCCCCACCAGCCGCTCCCACTCGAGCGCGATCCTCGCTTCGCGCGCCCTCCTCTCGAGGCCGAGCTTCTTGAGAAGCCTTCCGAGGATCTCCGAGATCGGGACCGCGTCTCTCGACATGGGCGCCCCCGTCCCCCCCGCCCCAACACCTCAGGTCAGGCGAATCGGCATGATGACGTAGAGGAACGACTTCCCGCTCCTGATGACGCCTGGGTTGAGGGCGTCGGTGAGCTCCAGGGCGACCTCCTCCTCGTCCAGGTTCCTGAGGACGTCCACCAGGAATTGGGGGTTGAAGGCGATGGAGAGTTCCTCCCCGGAGTAGGAGATGCTCATCTCCTCCCGCGCCTCCCCCACCCCGGGGGCGTTCGCAGAGAGTATGAGGCGGTTCTTCTTCAAGGCGATCTTGATCGAGTTCGCATGCTCGGTCGCCAGGAGCGACATGCGGCGCGCCCCCGCGAGCAGCTCCTCCCGTCCGAGCAGGAGCTTGTGCGCGACCTTCTGCGGGATCACCTGCTGGTAGTTCGGGAAGTGGCCCTCCACCAGTCGGGTGACCAGCGTGCAGTCGCCCAACGAAAACGCGGCCTGCGTCTCGCCGAGAAACACCTGCACCGTATCCCCCCCCTCCTTCTCCCCCTCCTCGGCCTTCTTCCACTCGAGGATCCGGCCGAGTTCAAGGACCGCCTTTGTAGGGATGATGACCCCCCGGTCCTCCCCCTCCGGTATGTCCGCCGGGATGTCGCAAAGGGCGAGCCGCCTTCCGTCCGTGGCGACACCCCTCGCCGAGCCTTTCGAGAGGAGCAGGTAGAGGCCGTTCAGGACGTACCGGCTCTCGTCGTGCGAAACCGCGTAGTGCGTCTTCCGGATCAGGTCCGCCAAGGGGCCGCGCGGCAGTTTCAAGGCCCCGCCCTTGTCGAACTGCGGGAGCTTGGGGAAGTCGTCCTTCGGGAGGCAGAACATCTTGAAGTAGGAGGCATCGTATCGTATCTCGGCGTCCTTCCCGTCCGTCGCCTCAAGGGCGACCTCGGCCACGGGGAGCTCCCTGAGGATCGAGAGGAGGCGCTTGGCGTGGAGGGTTATGGCCCCCTTCCTCTCGACCTTGGCGGGGATTCTTCGGCGTATCCCCACCTCGAGATCCGTCGCGGTCAGGAGGAGGTCTTTACCCTCGGCCTCGAGAAGGACGTTTGAGAGAATCTGGATAGGGGCTTTCGCGCCCACAATCCCTTGAACCGACTGCAGACTCTCGATGAAGTCCTGCTTCGCGCACTTGATCTTCATATCCCCTCCCTTCGCCTGTTATCCACGTGCCGGATATGGGAAATGATCTCCATTTATATAGAAAAGCAGCAGTAGTAAACGGATGTATAACCCGGGAAACCCCGCGGCGTCGAGGGGCGCCGCCCGGAGGATATTTCGCAACATCTTGTGTAGCAGCGGAATGCGTCTTGGCCATGATTCGCGGCTTTCGGCCGGCGGGCTGTGGATAAATCCGGCATATCCTGTGCAGCGAGAGGCAGTTGAGAGAACAGCCCCCGCTCAGCCGGGCCCCCGCGTTTTGTCCACAGCTTATCCACACGCCTCTCCATGGCTTCACGATTTCAGTTGGCGTTCGATATACCCCACGACCTTCCTCACCCCCTCGTCGCTCTTGAGGCGCGACTCGATCGACTTGACCGCGTGAAGGACGGTGGTGTGATCCCTCCCCCCGAACGCATCCCCGATCTCGGGGAGGGAGCAGCCGATCAACTTGCGGGCCAGGTACATTGCGATCTGCCGTGGAAAAGATATCGCCTGGGGGCGCTTCTTGCTCATCATGTCGGAGACCCGGATGTCGAAGTATTCCGCCACCTTCTTCTGTATCGCCTCCATGGTGACGGTCTTCGCCTCCTCGGTCCCGACCATGTCGCCGAGTATCGCCTCGGCGACCTGAACGTTCATGGGCGCCTTCATGAGCGAGCTGTAGGCGGTTAACCGGCTCATGGCCCCCTCCAGCTTCCGGACGTTGGATTTGATCTTCGAGGCGATGTAGAAGACGACCTCGTCCGGGAGGGACACCTTCTCCTGCTCCGCTTTCTTCCTGAGGATCGCGACGCGCGTTTCGATATCCGGGACCTGGAGGTCCGTCACGAGTCCCCACTCGAACCGGGAGACCAGCCGGTCCTCGAGCTTGGGGATCTCCTTGGGCGGACGGTCGCTCGACAGGACGATCTGCTTGTGCGCGTCGTAGAGCGTGTTGAAGGTGTGGAAAAATTCCTCTTGCGTCTGCTCCTTGCCGCCGAGGAAGTGCACGTCGTCGATGAGCAGAACGTCCACGTTCCGGTAACGGTTCCTGAACTTGACCGTGGCCTTGTTCTGGATCGCGTCGATGAGCTGGTTCGTGAACTTCTCGCTCGATATGTAGCTCACGTTCGCGTCCCTGAGGTTGCCCTGGATATGATGCCCGATCGCCTGCATCAGGTGCGTCTTCCCGAGGCCTACACCGCCGTATATGAAGAGGGGGTTGTAGGCCTTGGCGGGGGATTGGGCCACGGCGATCGAAGCGGCGTGCGCAAAGCGGTTGCTCGGCCCGACGACGAACGTGTCGAAGGTGTACCTCGGGTTGAGACGCAGCTCCGGGTTGAGGAGTCTCCTTCGAGTCACAGTGACGCGGGCGGTCGCGGGAGGCGGCGCGGCGGGGGCGGATGGGGTTTCCGCGGCCGCCGCGTTGCCCGGCCGGACGCATTCCACCTTGATGGTGCGGCCGAGGATGGCCGCCGCGGCATTTTCGATCTCGCCGCGATAATGCTCGGCGATCCAGTCGCAGAAAAGCTTGTTGGGAACCTCGAGGACAAGCTTATCCTCGCCGACCGAGACCGGGCGGACCGGCTGGAGCCAGGTCTGAACCGTGTCCTTGTGGGCACCGCGCGCGATCCTGCCGATGATCGATTTCCAGAGAGATTGGGTCGGGATGTCCACCAAAACCTCCGCGCGGAGTATAGACGAACGTGAGAGCGTTGTGAAGGAAAAAAGCAAAACGTAACATACATATCCGCAATATGTTATGAATGAGGCAAAACGACCCGGGCCGGATTTTCCGGGGGTCCGCTCCAGCCGCGGGGGAAGGCGCGGGAGGACTCTCTGAAAGCCCGTCAAGGCGGCTGCGGCGGCATTGTTTTCCACAACTTATCCACAGGGGGGGATGGATCGAGAAAGGCCGGCGCGAAAGGGCCAAGCGCGATGGCCAAGAAGGAAAGTGCGCTTCGCGCCCGGGGGCGGCGTGCGAAGCGCGAGCATCGCGTGTTGACAAACACCCCGGCGTATATATAATCGCGAAAGTCGGAGAACCTTGCCGGAGACGGAAAGGAAATCGATGAAGAGGACCTATCAGCCATCGAGGCGGTGGAGGAGCAGAAGGCACGGATATCTCAAGCGAAAGAGCACGAGGGCCGGCCGCGCCGTGATCAGGCGAAGGCGCAAGAAAGGCAGGAAGAAGCTCACCGCGTGAACCCGCTGCGACCGGTCCCAGAAATGGGTGGTGGAGATGAGAGCGGCGCGGGCCGAACGGTGGAAATATTTCGTCCTTTCAAGGCCCGATCTGCGCGAGGTCCTGGAGAAGGGGCGGCGGCGCGCGGGACGCTGCATGGTCGTATGCGTGCTCCGCGGGGGGAAAGGGCGCCGATTCGGCGTCTCGGCAAGCCGCCGCGTAGGTTCCGCGGTGGAGCGCAACAGGGCCAAGCGCATCTTGCGCGAGTTGATGCGGCTCCACAGGGGCCGCATCGCGGATGGCACATGGATCGTCGCGATAGCGCGAACGGGCATATTCGCTAACACCTTTGAAGGCAAGGAGATAGAGTATCTTTCTCTCCTGGGCAAATCCGGCGCAATAAGGGAAAAGAGCGCCCCGCCGGTGAAGCCCGATTGAATCCCGCCGTCGCCATGCGCTTGTGAGAAGATCAAACCGGACAGGGGCGAAGAAGGCGCATGGGACATATTCCAAAGCCGATGGCCGCGAGAGTGATCGAAACAATCGTCAGGAAGGCGATCGCCGCTTATCAACTGGGCGTGTCGCCTCTCCTGGGGCCGCACTGTAGATATTACCCGAGCTGTTCCCAGTACATGAGCGACGCCATCCAGGCGCGCGGCCTGGTCGCCGGGGTCGCGCGCGGCATACTCAGAGTGGCGCGCTGCAATCCGCTCTTCCCCGGCGGGTATGACCCGGCAACCGGAGGGGATCGCGCGGGATCCGGGGCCGGCGGCGCTTCGATGGATCGGAATGCCCGTGGAGAAAAGGAATAACGCATGGATCGCAGGACATTGCTCGCTCTGGCCCTCTCGTTTATCGTCATCGTGATCTACACGCGATTCATCCACCCCCCGCCCAGGAATACGGCGGCGCCGGATAAGCGCGAAGTTGCGGCCGTGGAGGTGCCGACGCCGGTTGCGCCGAGGAGGGATGTGTTTCCAAACACGGGGCCCCTTCCGGTAGCATTATCCGAGCCAAAGGGGAAGTTATCCACAGTCAAAACGAGAACAATGGAGGTCGAGTTCAGCAGCGCCGGGGGATGTATCTCCAATCTAACGCTTCTCAAGTCATCCGTCATAAAGAAAGGGCCGGTAAGAGTAATACAGACGTTACAGCCTGCGTTCCAACTCGTTGCGCTTAGAGCAGGGCTCGGCCGTGGTGGGGACGCGGATGTGGAGTACCTGGCGGAGCCGGGTAGCGGCGCCGCTGGAACGGTGGAGTACCGAAGGGATTTCGGTCCGGTTCGAGTACGGAAGTCATATCATGTTCGAGATGAAGGATATGTGATTGACACTGAGACCGCGATCACGAACAACGGCCGGGACAGGATCGTATTCGACAAGGGCATCGAGATCGGGGCCGGTTCCGTGATCGCCCTCACCGCATCCGAAAAGGGCGCGCACGTCGGCGTGGACAGGCTCGACGCGGCCGGACGCATCACGCGCGTGGGCGCCGGGAAGGCGGCCAAGGGGGCGAGGGAACTCAAGCCGGCGCGCTGGTTCGCGTTACGAAACCAGTTCTTTGCCGTGATCCTCAAACCTGCGGAAGAGGCGGCGGGTTGGTCGGCAAGGGAGATCATTACGCAGGATGGGGTGAGCGGAATCGAAGGGGCGCTTAGGACCGCCCCCATCGCGGTCAACCCGGGAGAAAGCAAGGTGATCCGCGTGAGCGTCTACGCAGGTCCAAAGGAGTATACGGCCCTCTCGACTTTCGGGGCCGCGGAGATCATAGATTTCGGCTGGTTCGGCTTTGTCGGAAAATGGATCTTATTGGGGCTCAACTGGTTGTATCGTATCTGCGGGAATTACGGGGTCGCCATCATTCTTCTGACAGTCGTCATCCGCGCGATACTCTACCCGTTGAACCAGAAGAGCTTCCGGTCGATGAAGGAGATGCAGAAGCTTCAGCCAGAGATCACGGCGGTCCAGCAGAAGTACAAGGCGGATCCGAAGAAGAGCCAGGCGGAGATGATGAAGCTCTACAAGGAGCACGGGGTCAACCCGATGGGGGGGTGTCTCCCGCTGCTCATACAGATGCCTATACTCATCGCTTTCTTCCGGGTTCTCCAGAACGCGATCGAACTCTGGGGTGCCCCGTTTTGCCTCTGGATGACGGACCTGTCGGAACCGGACGCGCTCTTCAAGTTCCAGACAGGCAGGAGCGCCTGGCCGTTCATAGGGAGGATGGTGGACGGGCACGGCTACGTCTTCCTGAATGTGCTTCCGATCCTCATGCTGGCGGTTTTTTATATCCAGCAGAAGATGACGCCGACGGCCATGGCCGCGACGCCTGAGCAGCAACAACAGCAGAAGCTGATGGGGGCCGTGATGCCGCTGATGTTCGGCGTGATCTTCTACAATATGCCGGCGGGGTTGAATCTCTATTTCGCGGCGAGCACGCTGCTGGGAATAATACAACAGAAATATATGATCAAATAATATCACATAAGATCATATATTCATTAGAGAAGATGATGAGCGTTACAGATACCCAGGTCAGGGAAATCGTCGAAAAGATCATGGGCGGCCTTTCGGTTTCCGCGACGATCTCCTCGAGGGTGGAAAACGAGGCCATATTCGTCAATATTGACGTTCAGGAGCCGGATCGGCTTCTGGGCAGGGAGGGGCGCGGTCTAGAGGCGCTCCAGTACTTGGTTCAGAGGATCGCCGGCAGGACGGCGGGCGAGGAAGAGCTGCCCCCCATAGTCGTGGACGTGAACGGATACAGGAAGAGGCGTGAAGAGGAACTCTCGCTCATGGCCAAGGAAATCGCGGCGAGGGTTCACGCCAGCGGTGCGTCGGTCCTGCTCGGGCCCATGGCGGCGTGGGAGCGCAAAATAGTCCACATGGCCGTGAGGGACGAGGCCGGCCTCGAGACGGAGAGCGAGGACAGCAAGGCGGGCCGGCGCGTTCGCATCAGGGCCAGGCGGAAGACCGACCCCGAACAGGCGCCTGGCGGCCCCCCGGATAACGCGAAGTAGCCGCGAAGACAGACCGCCGCAAGCGGCATTTCAGATGAAGGCCCACCCCGACGATACGATCGCCGCGGTATCAACCCCACAGGGAAGAGGAGCGATCGGAATCGTGCGCCTGAGCGGGCCAAGGGCCTTGGAGATAGCGGGGCTGCTGGCCCCCGGCCCGCCACGGGATCCCCCGGTCCGTTGGAAATCCCACACGTTGCGGCGCGCCGTCATCAGGAGCGGAGGCAGGGAGATCGACGACGCCCTGGTGGCGGTCATGCGCGGCCCGAGAAGTTACACCGGGGAGGACATGGCCGAGTTCCACTGTCACGGCAATCCCCTGGTGCTTGCGCGCGTCGTGGAGGCGTGCGTGCGCGAAGGCGCGCGCCCGGCGCTCCCCGGGGAGTTCACCAGGCGGGCGTTTCTGAACGGCAAGATGGACCTGTCGCAGGCCGAAGCGGTGGCGAGGATCATAGAGGCCTCCAGCGATAGGGTCCTCGACCTCGCGCGAAGGCAGGCGGAGGGCGAACTCGGCCGGAGGGTGGAGAAGCTGCGCGAGGCGCTGATAGGGCTCCTAGCCGAAGTCGAAGCCCGGTTGGAATTTCCGGAGGAGGATCTCGGCGAGGGGGAACCGGTCGCCGGGCGGATCGCCCTCGCCGCCGGCGAGTGGCGGGCGCTCGCGGCGGCCCAGGCGGAAGGGGCGCGGGCGGATTG
>CALLYX010000365.1 GCA_937858775.1 uncultured bacterium
GGAGAGGTGCGCGCGCGCGTACGCGGCGCAGCGCCCCGGGAGATCCTCCAGCGCCATCCGCTCCCGCAGAGCCCGAAGCGACTCCATCCCCTCCCCCAGCGACTCCTCGCCCGTGTCGCGGAGGACAACGCCCAGCCCCTCCCCCGCGACTATCCGGGCGGCGTCGCGTACCGCGGCCGTCGCCACGACGGGGAGTCCGCAGGCCAGGTATTCCGCGAGTTTCACCGGGAAGGCGACGCGGTTGACGGGCGACTCCGCGCGGACAAGGACAGCCATGTCCGCCGCGGAGAGCCATTCGGGCATCCGTTCGTGGGGGGCATCGGCGAGCGTGAACCCACCGCCCTGCACGCCCTGCGCGACCAGCTCCCGTTCGAGCATCGGGTGATGCGCCCTCGCGCACACCACCATGGGGTGGGCGTCCGGGAACGCGCGGGCTATGCGGGCGAGGACCTTCGCCGTCTCCCCCGCCGGGTTCCAGGCGGGGAAGTTCCCCGCGTACGCGACGACGAACTTCCCGTCGAGCTTCAGCCGCCGCCTTCTCTCCTCGCGCGCCTTCTCGTCCCGCGAGAAGAGCCGCGTGTCGGCGCAGCACGGTATCACCGTCACGGGCGGCGCGGCGGTGCCTAGCTCGGCCAGGAGCTCGTCGCGGTGCGTCTCGGAGACGCAGACGAGGCGGTCTGCGTTCATCACGCAAACGCGCTCAAGGCGCTTGAGCGACATGTGCCTTCCATCGCCCCGCCGGCAGAGGCCGTTCATCACCGCCTCCTCGGGGGCGGAACCGTGGTAGTCGAGCAGGACCCTCACGCCGAGGGCGCGTTTGAGCCCGGCGTCGATGCGCGGGTAGAAGGCGCTGTGGACGTGTAGGATGTCCGGCCTCTCCAGCCGGGCGACAAGGCGGAGGGCGCGGGTCACGAGGCGGGCGTTGATCGCGCCGAAGAGCGGAATTCTCTCCGGGAGGAGCCAATTCCCGTAGACGGGGGCGGGCCCCGCAGCCGCGTAGCGCGCCAGGTCGCGCCTCCGCTCTTTTCTAGCGAAAACCCTGAAGAGCGATTCGTTGGCGAGCAGGGAGGATCCGCCGGCGAGCCGGTTCACGTATTCGAACGAGGTGAGGGCCCGCGACCGGTATCCGCCGAACGGCTTCGCGAACGCCCCGCCGGTTACGAAAAGTATCCTCATTTCACGGAGATCTCCATGACGAGCTCGTCCCCGGCGGCGGACGCCGAGCCGCCGCGCATTGCGAAGAGCGGGTAGAAGACGAACGTGAGCATGGACGACGGGTTCAGGCCGAGAAGGAGGGCGAGGGCGATCCACGCCTCGTGAAACGCCGATGCGGCCCGCCCCGGCGCGTAGCCCGCCCACGCGACCTTGAAGCCGGCCTCCTCGACGAGCGCCGCGAGCCCCCCCGGCTCGTAATACCCCCTGCCCCTGACTCCGAACCCCGCGCCGAGACGCCGCCGCAGTTCCTCGCGCGTCGCCGGGAAGCCCATCCGGCGCGCGAGGAAACCGTGCAACCGCCCGCGCCCCGCACAAAACCGGTCCAGATGGCGATACCCGACGGGGACGGAGAGCACCGCCTTCCCCCCCGGCGCGAGGACGCGCCGGACCTCGGTGAGGAGCGCCCGGTCGTCGGTCACCATCTGGAGGACGCTCGATAGGAGGACCCGCTCGAAGGCGCCGTCCTTGAACGGCAGCGCCGCGGCGTCGCACGCGAGGAGGGCGCAGTTGGACGGGACGCCCCGGAGGGTCGCGCGGTCGATCCGCAGGTCCACGCCGGCGGCGAACGCGGACCGCCGCGCCAGTTCCCGCGTCATCCAGCCGCACCCGCAGCCGATGTCGAGCACCCTCCGCCCCGGCGCGAGGTCGAGCATTCGAAACAAGACCGGGGCCTGGAGGCGGCGCACGAAACTCGGGTGTCCCGCGATGCGGCAGGCGAGATCCTTTATCCGACCCCTGCGCGGGATGTAGCCGAAGCCGGCCATTCAGCCCCCCCCCCGCGCGTGCAGCCGCGCCGTCGTGGCGGCGGGATTCTCCGCGAAGCGGAGGAGGCGCGCGGGACTCAGCACCTTCCCGATAAACGCCCACAGTCCGGTCTTCATCTGGAAACGGGCCACGGCGATTAGCTTGTCCCTCTGGTTCCTGAGCAGCGCCCCGGCGCGCACTTCCCCCGGGCACACCGCCCAGCGGGTTCCCCGCGCTGCGGGGGTCCGACCGGAGCGCCCACTCGGCGAGCGTGCCGGTCGGCGCAAAGGGGCTCCTCTCCGCGCGCTATTCGT
>CALLYX010000366.1 GCA_937858775.1 uncultured bacterium
GGCGATGACCGCCGTATGCACCCCCGCGGAGAGGATCAGCCACAGGAAAAAGAACCTGTCCGCCATATCCCCGGCCCCCGCCCGCGTTGTGGCGCGCCCAACCGAGGCCATAGTCTATAGGAAGCCGCTCGGCGATGGCAAGACCAATAATGAGGCGCGGCGCGGGAAGTATGGGGGGCGCGGAGGCGGAGATCAGAATCCGCTTTCCCTGAGAAGCCCCTCGGTGACGCCGCCGCGGGGCCGCGCGTATTTGCCCAGCACATCGGTCTCCAGGTTGACCGCGGCGCCGGCCCTGAGCGCACCGAGGGTGGTGTGGAGCAGCGTGTGGGGGATGCAATGGACCTCGAAGGAGGCCCCGAACACGCGGGCGATGGTGAGGCTGACCCCGTCCACTGCGACGGAACCGCGCGGAACGAACCCAGGGGCGAGGGCCGGATCCGCGTCAATGCGGAAAATCACGTCGGCGCCCTCTCCCCTCCGCGAGCCTATCACCCCCGTTCCGTCGACATGCCCCAGGACGAAATGCCCCCCGATCCTGTCGCCCACGCGCAGGGCCCTTTCCAGATTGACGCCCGAGCCCGGCGCGAGGGAGCGAAGCGCGGTCACCTCCCATGTCCGCCCAAGCAGGTCCGCCTCGAAGATGCCGGCTCCCGCCTCGCGGCGGACCACGGTGACGCAGACGCCGTTTACGGCCACGCTCGCCCCCGGCTCGGTTCCCTCGAGCACCGTGCGCGCCCGGACGACAAGCCGCCTGCCGCCCGCGGAGGGCGCGATCGCCTCCACGACCCCGACCTCTTCAACGATGCCGGTGAACATGGGACACCAGTGCGCGGCGTTCCGCGCGGGAACCGCGCCGGCCACGTCCGCCGGGGCGGGGCCGCACGACGGCCTCCAGCAGGAGGTCGTCCCCGAGCCGCGTCGCCTCGATCGGCCCGAGCCGAATGGCGCCGGACACCCGCTTCATCCCCTCCCCGCCCACGGGGGTCGGGGCGCGCCTACCGCCTATCACCTTGGGGGCCACGAAAGCAGCGTACCGGTCGGCGACGCCCGCCTCGAGCACCGAGGCGATGGTCTCCCCCCCTCCCTCTACGAGCACGGATACGATCCCCATCGCCCCGAGACGGCGCCAGAGGGAGCGTATCGAAACCCTGCCGCGGCGCGCAGCGCAGCGCAGCACGCGCGCCCCGAGCGCCTCGATACGCGCGACGCGCGCGCGCGGCGCGGCGGCGGTCACCGCCACGATGGTGCGGCGCGCCGCGGCGGGTGCGAGAATCCTGGCGTCCAGGGGGAGAGTGGCGCCCGAGTCGAGGACAACCCTCCACGGCGCCCGCCCGCGCCGGCGGGAGGGACGCGCGGTCAGGGCGGGGTCGTCGAGCTCGACCGTCCTCTTCCCGACGATTACAGCGTCCGCCCGCATGCGCATATCGTGGGCGCGCCGGCGGGAGGCGGGTCCGCTGATCCACCGGGAGCGCCCCGCCGCCGTGGCGATCTTGCCGTCGATGCTCATCGCCGATTTGACCACGGTGAACGGGAGGCCGGTCGCGATATGTTTCGCGAAATCCTCATTGAGGGCCGCCGCCTCGGCGCCGAGCACCCCCTCCACCACGGGCACCCCGCGGCGCCTGAGGATCCGCAGCCCCTTCCCGTCATGGCGCGGGTTCGGATCGCGCGCCGCCACCACGACGGACGCGATCCCGGCGCGCAGGATCGCGTCCGTGCACGGCGGCGTCCGCCCCCAGGTGCAGCACGGCTCCAGGGTGACGTAGAGCGTCGCCCCGCGGGCGAGACGTCCCGCCCTGCGCAGGGCGGCGGCCTCCGCGTGCGGGGTCCCGGGCCCGCGGTGCCAGCCCGCCCCCACGATCCTCCCTCCCCTCACGACCACCGCGCCAACCGCCGGGTTGGGGCTCGTGAAACCCTTCCCGCGGCGCGCAAGCGCCAGGGCCCGGCGCATGAACCGCTCGCCCCGATCAGGCCCCTTCATCGTCCGGCGGCCCCTTGTGTATGCGGTCTAGGATTCCGTTGACGAACGCCCCGGAATCGGGCGTGGAGTATTTCTTTGCTATCTCCACCGCCTCGTTGATGATCACCACGGGCGGCGTCCCCGCGCTGAATCGCATCTCGTAGACCGCCATCCGGAGGATGTTCCTGTCCACGGCGGCCATCCGCTGGAGGGTCCAGTTTTTCGCGCAGCGCGCGAGCAGCCGGTCGATCTCCGCTTTGCGCGCGCGGGTTCCCCGCACGAGGCCGTCGGCGTATTCACGCACCCCGGCGTCGGCTGGACGCTCGGCCCAGAAGAGGCGGAGCGCCTCTTCCGGCTCGTCTCGGGAAATCTCGATCTGGTAGAGGCACTGCAACGCCGACTCGCGCGCCTTCCTCCGTGTGCCCATACCGCGTCCTCGCGCCCCAGGAGCCCGGCCGCCGCGCGGCCGGGCCGGTCATATCTTCCCGCACAGGTTCGTCATCTCGACGGCCGTCTCGGCGGCGTCCCTGCCCTTGTTGCCGGCCTTCGTCCCCGCGCGCTCGATCGCCTGCTCGAGCGTGTCCGGCGTGATCAAGCCGTAGACGACGGGGATCCCGGAGTCCATCCCGGCGGCCGCGATCCCCTTGGTCACCTCGCCGCTGATATACTCGAAGTGCGGGGTGGCGCCGCGGATGACCGCCCCGAGGCATATCACGGCGTCGTGCTTCTTCCCCCGGGCGAGGCGCAGCGCCGCGAACGGGATCTCGAACGCGCCCGGGACCCATACGACGGTGATCTCCTCGTCCTTCACCTCGAGGCGCCGGAGGGTGTCGATACACCCGTCCAGCAACTTCGAGGTGATGAACTCGTTGAAACGGCTGACCACGATCGCATACCGCTTCCCCCTGCTCACCAGTTCGCCCTGCACTACCCTGGCCATGAGGCCCTCCTTCCGTTCATCGCCGGGCGGCCGGGCCGGGCCGCCCCTACCCCCCCCCGATCAAAGCAGATGCCCGAGCTTCTCCTTCTTGGTCCTGAGGTATTTCACGTTGTGCTCGCCGGCCCTCACCGTGATCGGGACCCGCTCCGAGACCTCCAGGCCGTACCCCTCGAGGCCGACGATCTTCCTCGGGTTGTTGGTGAGGAGCCGTATCCGGCGCAATCCCAGGTCCGCCAGGATCTGCGCCCCGATCCCGTAATCCCTCGGATCCGGCGGGAGGCCGAGGTGCTCGTTCGCCTCCACCGTGTCCAGCCCCGAGTCCTGGAGGGCATAGGCCTTGAGCTTGTTCACGAGGCCGATCCCGCGCCCCTCCTGCCGCATGTAGAGCACCACGCCGCGCCCCTCCTCGGCGACCCGCTGCAGGGAGAGCCGCAGTTGCTCGCCGCAGTCGCAGCGTTTCGAACCGAAGACATCGCCGGTGAGGCACTCCGAGTGCACGCGGACGAGCACGTCGCGCCCGCCGGCGACCCTCCCCCGTACCAGCGCCAGATGGTGCGCCCCGTCCAGGAGGCACTCGTACAGGCGGAGCTCGAAAACCCCCCACGGCGTCGGGAGCGGGGTGCGGGCGGTGCACCGGACCTGCCTCTCCCGCGTCTTGCGGTAGCGGATGAGCGATTTGACCGTCACCACCTTGAGGCCGAAGCGCTTCGCAAGGTCGAGGAGGGCCGGCAGCTTGGCCATGCTGCCGTCCTCCGCCATGATCTCGCAGAGGACCCCGGCGGGGTAGAGCCCGGCGAGGCGGACGAGGTCGACGCTCGCCTCGGTGTGCCCGGCCCGCCGCAGCACCCCGCCCTCCCGCGCCCTCAGCGGGAAGATATGGCCGGGACGGGCGAAATCGTCCGGCCCGCGGCGGGGGTCGGCGAAGGCCCGGATCGTCTCCGCCCGGTCGAAGGCGGATATCCCGGTCGTCGTGCCGTGCCGGTAGTCTATCGACTCGGTGAACGGGGTGTCGTAGAGGGATGTGTTCCTCTGCACCATCTGGCGCAATCCCAGGGCGTCGATCCGCTCCCCGGGGGCGGAGACGCAGATGAGGCCACGCCCGTGCAAGGCCATGAAATTGACGTCCGCGGGGGTGGCCTTCTCCGCGGCCATCACGAAATCCCCCTCGTTCTCGCGGTCCTCGTCGTCGGTCACGATGACGATGCGGCCCGCCGCGATCTCCCTCAGGGCCTCTTCGATGCCGCCGAGCATTGTCCCGCCTTTCGCGCCCGCCCCGAAAAGAAGAAATCCCGAAGACGGAGGTCTTCGGGACGCGGCGGGGGGGCGTGCCCCTCCCCCGATCCTCTTCCATCCGGACTGTTACCGTCGGCCCCGGAGTCTCACCGGGTCGATCCGTCCGCGGGACGGATTAGCGGGCTTTACCGCCGGTGGGGGCTTTCACCCCGTCCTGAAGATCGTCGGGAAGAGTATAGCAGGGGGGCGCGCCGGGCGCAAGGGCGAAACCCCTACTCGTTCAGCGCCTTCCCGGTGCGTTCGTTGATCAGCCTGACCGTCTCGATGTGGAACTCGGGCCTCGGCTCGATCGCCACGCTCCCGCGGAAACGCTCCTCGAGTTCCTTCAACACGTTCCGGTCCTCGCTCTCGAGCCGCCGGCAGACGCTGGGGTGGGCCTGCACGCGCAACTGCATCCGGCGGAGCCGCCGGGTGCCGCGGAGGGCGAGCTTCACCAGGCGCTGGACCTCGATGCTCATGCTCTCCGCCGACTTGACCTTCCCCCCGCCGCCGCAGTACGGGCAGGCCTCGTAGACGGCCTCGCTCAGGCTCTCCTTCACCCTCTCGCGGGTCATCTGGAGGATGGCGAGGGGCGAGAGGGGGAAGATGTTCGTCTTGGCCTTGTCCCTCTTCACCGCCGCCTCCATCGCCTTCTCGATCATCCGCTGGTGCCTGCGGGAGCGCATGTCTATGAAATCGATGATGATGATCCCGCCGATGTTGCGGAGCCGTATCTGGCGGGCGGCCTCCTCGACCGCCTGCATGTTGGTCTCGAGGATCGTGTCTTCGATCGTGGCCTTGTTGAGGCAGCGGCCGCTGTTGACGTCGATGACCACCATCGCCTCGGTCTGCTCTATGACCAGGTAGCCGCCGCACTTGAGCCAGACCTTGCGGCGCTGCGCTTTTTCGATCTCCTTCTCGATCCCGTAGCTGTCGAAGACGTGCTCCCGGTCGCTGTGGCAGACGACCTTGGCCCCCATCTTCGGCATGAGGGCGTCCACGAAGCGGGTGATATTGGCGTACTCCTCCCTCGAATCGACGACGATCCTAGAGACGTCTTCGGTGAGGGCGTCGCGCAGGACCCGGAGGACCAGGTTGAGATCCTCGTGGATGAGCGAGGGGCACGGCGCCTGCGGGGCCTGGCGGTGCCCGCGCTC
>CALLYX010000367.1 GCA_937858775.1 uncultured bacterium
GGGAAGGCGGGGGCGATATAGCGGACGGCCATCTTGTTCCCGGCGGCCATCGCCGCGATGAAGACGGAGGGGACGACGAGGCAGAGGAGGAGCGGGCGCCACCGATCCCCCATCCGGGCGAATGCGGAGCAGGCCGCCGCGGCGCCGCACGCGGCGAGGATAAGAACGGCGGGCGGGCTCTGTATCCCCAGCATGAACGGATAGAACCAGCGCGGGGGGTGCGTCACGAGCCGTCCCATCCAGAACTTGATATGTCCCAGCCCCCCGATATGCCTCACCTTGGCCGCGAGGTGGATGGAGTTCACGAGGGGCAGGCGGAAGACCTGGACGAAGGAGAGGCACGAGAGGAGGAGCAGCGCCGCGGCGGCCGGGCGCGGAAGGGGGCCCCGTGTCCCTGCCCGGCGCCTGGCGAGGGCGGAGACGGCAAGAGACACCGCGAGCATCGGGAGCCACGGCCAGGCCGCCGCGCCGTTCACGATGGAGACAAGGCGGCCCCCCCATGGGGTCAGTGAGGCGTAGTCGGCCCAGTTGAGGCCGCGGGGGTCATACCAGAGTTTCGTGAAAAGGGAGAGGTAGAGGCCGAGGCCGATGCCGAGCCAGCCAAGGTCGCGCGCCTCGAAGAGGCGGATGCTTCCGCGCCCGCCCCGCAGCCGGACGAGGGCCTTCCACGCCAGGAGGGCGAACGGGAGGAGGATCGCCGGGCTCTTCGTCATGAGGGCGAGGCCGAAGAGGGCGCCCGAGGCGGCCTTGCCGCGGAGGCCGGACGCCGGATAGGAGAGCGCCGCCGGCATGATGAGGAGCGCGAGCGTCGAGTCTATGTGGACGACGCGCGAGATGGCCACGTGCGGCGGATAGAAGGCGAGGAGGACGGCCCCCCAGAACGCCGCCGCGTCCCCGAACGAGCGCCTGCCGAGGACGTACAGGAGGAGGCAGGTGAGCGTCCCCGCGAGCGCGGCCGGGAGGCGAGCGGCCGAGGCGCGGTCGAGCAGGTTGAACGAGAGGGCGGAGGTCCCGTCGCCCAGGAACACGCAGGAGGCGCCGACGAGGGCCGCCGGGACGATCCCGGGATGGCCGAGGTGCATGGTCGCATTCTTGAACTCGCGTTCCCTCAATGCGTAGATCATCCTCTGCCCGCGGTCCATCCACAGCAGCGAGTCGGGGTTTAGGCTGTGGGCGCCGAGGCGGTGGAGGCGCGGGAAGCCGGCCGAGACGGCGACGACGGCGCCGAGCGCCAACGCGCGGCGGTTTGTCTTCAGCCACGAGACGGCGCGCCCGACCGGGTCGGGGCGGAAGAGGGCCGCCTTGACGAGGAGGAGGGCGAGAAGCGCGAGAAACGGGTTCCGGGCCGTGGTGCAGGTGAGCTTCGCCTTGCCGACGCCCGGGACATAATCGCCGAAGCGGATCGCGACGCCGCCGACCGACAGGACAAGCAGGAGGAGGACGGCCGTCGCGAGGATCGCGGCCGAAAGGGCCGTGTTTAGGGGTCTGGCTCCCGCGAGTTTCACGCGTGTATCATAAGCCGGAGGGGGATGGGGGCGCAAGGCGCAAGAACGGCGCCTCAACGGCGGCGGCAGGGGCAGCCGCGGGGGCGGCCCGGCCGCCCGGGCGGCATTCAGCCGGCTCCGCCCCTCGCCGCAAAAAAAACGAAAAATGGCTATTGACAGCACCCGCCGGCGTTGCTATCATTTGCGCCACAACGGTGGTGCGCGCATCGGCCGTACCGGACTTGCGAGTCTTTTGAATGAAGATCGCAGGCAAGGGGGTTTTGCGCCTGCGGTTTTTTCTTTGCGGCATGTTTATTGCTAGTGCCGAGGATTGAGCGGTGCCCACGTAGCTCAGTCGGCAGAGCACGTCCTTGGTAAGGACGAGGTCACCGGTTCGATCCCGGTCGTGGGCTCCATATCAGGCCCCCGTCCGTTGAGAGGGGCAGGCTGTCTGGCCGGCCGGACCGGCCCGGCGGATCAGGGAGGAAGGCGATGGGCAAGGACAAGTTCGAGAGGACGAAGCCGCACGTGAACGTGGGAACGATCGGGCACGTGGACCACGGGAAGACGACGCTGACGGCCGCGATAACGAAGGTGCTTTCGAAGAAGGGGTT
>CALLYX010000368.1 GCA_937858775.1 uncultured bacterium
CTTCAACCCCGACGCAATCCCATTGATCGTCAGGAAGATCGTATCCCGAATCGCCTCGGCCTCGGCGCTGTCGGGGTTGGGCAGGGCGCGCAGGCGGCGCAGCAGACTGACCTGGATGAAGTTGAGCGGGTCGATGTAGGGGTTGCGCTGGCGGACGGCACGTTGCAGCACCGGGTCGTGGTCGAGCAGTTGGCGCTGGCCGGTCACTTGCAGCACGGCGTCGCGCGTCGTCTTGAAGGCGGCCGACACCTGGCCGAAGACTAACTCGCGCACGCGCTCATCCTCCACCAGGTCGGCATAGAGGCGGGCGATGCCCATGTCGGCCTGGGCCATGCTGACCTGCGAGTTGTCCAGTACGTTGCGGAAGAAGGGCCAGTCGCGGTACATGCGGCGCAGCAGCTCGATCTGGGCCGGGGAGCGGCCGAACGCGGTCAGCGCCGCGCCGACGCCCAGTCGAGGATGTAACCCCACTCCCGGGGGCGGGATAGGGAGGAGTGCACGACCGTGAAGCCGTCGCCCTCGATCGTGAGGGGGAGCCGCCTCAGCCAGGCGGATTCATCCGCGCCGATCGCGCCCGACGTCCACTCTATCGCCTTCTTCGCGTACGGGTTGAAGTAGTCGAGCGGCGTCTCCCCGATCGCCGCGGAATCGTGGTTGCCCTGCACCGTCTCGATCCCGGCGTCGCGGACCGTCCGGACGCACTCCCCCGGTTCGGCGCCGTAGCCGACGACGTCGCCGAGACAGATGCGGCGGTCCGCGCCGGCCCTTTCCATGTCCAGGAGGACCGCCCCCAGCGCCTCGGTGTTGCCGTGGATGTCGCCGAATATGGCGTAGCGCATGGCCCCTTGTACCGGATCCGGGCGCGGTTTCACGCCGAGCGGCGCGCCGGTCAGGCGCACGCCGCGCGGAATATCTCCGGCCCTCGCGCCCGCGGACGCCGCCCGGTCATTGATCCAGGCCGTCTATGAGGCCGGCCATGACGAAGTCGTTCCGGGTGAGGCCGCCGGCGGCATGAGTCGTGAGGGAGACGGCCACCTTGCGCCAGGAGAGCGTCATCTCGGGATGGTGCCCCTCCTCCTCCGCGAGCGCGGCGACCGTGTCCAGGAAATACCGTGCCGCGTCGTAATCCGGGAAGGCGAACTCCCGGGCGAGGCGTTTTCCTTCCAGGAGGCGCCACTCGGGCAGCTTAGCCGCCATGGCGGCGGCCTCGCCGGCGCCCAGCGGCGCCGCCCCCCCCTCGCAGGGTATGCAGCGCGGGGCGGCCCCGGCCCGCGGCGTCGCGGCCGGGGAGCTCAGCGTCCCGGAGAGGGCCCCCAGCGCCTCCTCGTAATCGGGCGGGGTCGTGAGTTCGGGGACCACCTGGACGTAACGCACGACGTCGTTCGCGTCGACGATCAACACGGCGCGGGCGAGGAGGTTCAGTTCCCTGATCAGGAGGCCGTAGTTGATCCCGAAAGATGAGCGGAGGTAGTCCGAGACGACGGTCACCCTCGTGATCTCGTGCGCGTCGCAGAAACGCTTCTGGGCGAACGGGAGGTCCTTGCTGATCCCGATCACCGCGACACCCTCGCCCAGGGAGGCGGCCCTCTTGTTGAACTCCTTGACCTGAAGGTCGCAGACCGGGGTGTCAAGGGAGGGGAACGAGGTGATCACCTTGACCATCCCCTTGAAGTCGGAGAGGCGGACATCTTTTAGTTCATTCGACGTGGCCCTGAACCCGGGGGCCGCGTCCCCCGCGCGCACTTCCCTGCCGACGAGCGTGAGCGGCGCCCCCTTGAACAACACCCCCCGCCTCTTCATATGCACCTCCCCCTCCCGGCGCCCCGCGAACGCCCCCGAAGGCGCGCCGTGGCGGCATCCGCCGCGGGCGAACCGGCGCGTCAGGGGCGGCGCCGCGGGGAAGGCCGCGCCCGGGCCGCCCCCGCCCGCGGCCCCCCGCCCCGCCCCCCGCCCCACCCCGCACCGCGCGCCCCATGCGCCCCCTCCGCCGCGCCGCCGCCGCCCCCCGCCACCCCCCCGCCGCCGCCGCTCTGGAAGGAGCCGTCCGGCAGCATCAGGGGGTTGTCCGTAACCGACGCCAGCTCGACGG
>CALLYX010000369.1 GCA_937858775.1 uncultured bacterium
CATGGAGACAAGGTCGCTGGACTTCAAGAACGTGATCGTGATGGACGTCAACGAGTCCGTCCTCCCGTCGCTCCGCGGGCCCGACCCGCTCGTCCCGCGGCAGGTGCGGGTGGCCCTCGGCCTCGACCGCGCGGAGCAGGAGGAGGAGATCCAGCGTTACCATTTCACCCGCCTCGTCCGGCACGCCGAACGGGTTCACCTCGTCTACCGCGACCGCGAGGATCAGGACGAGCGCAGCCGCTTCATCGAGGAGCTCGTCTGGAGGGCGCAGCGCTCGAACGGTTCGCTCGACGCGGCGCCGGTGCGCCGGGCGAGGGTCGCGCTCCGTCTCTCCGCGGACGAATCCCCGGTCGAGAAGAGCGACGAGGTGCTGCGCTTCCTGGATGGCTTCCGCCATTCGCCCACCAGCGTCGACGCGTACCTGCGCTGCCCCCTCAGGTTCTACTACGGGCATGTCATGAGGCTCCGGGAGGCGGAGGACCTCCTCGAGGAGCCGGGCGGGGCGGAGATCGGGAGGTTCGTCCACCGCCTCCTGTACGAATCGTTCGCCCCCTTCATCGGGGCCGCCCGCTGATCGACGCGCGTTTCAGGAAGCGGTTCTTCAAGAGGCTGAAATTCCTCTTCGACGAAATCTTCGGGAAGAGGATGCGGTCGGACGCGTTCATCCTGGAGGATGTCCTCAAGGTCAGGCTCGGCAGGTTCCTCGACGCGGAGGGGAAGCGCCCGCTTGCGGAAATCGTTGCGCTGGAGGAGGGATTCGCCGGGGCGCTTGACGTGGCGGGCGGGGTGTTCCAGTTTACGTGCAGGATAGACCGGCTGGACAGGGAAGAGGGGGGGGGACTCCTGGTCATCGACTACAAGACCGGCGCCGCGCAGGCGCCCGCCGGCCCGGACGCCCTCGATGCCATGGATATGACGCGCGATTCGATTCTCCGGGCCGTTCGTTCGTTCCAGCTCCCGATCTACAGGCGTTTCGTGTCGGAACGCTTCCCGGACGCAAAGGTGCGCGCCGCCGTCTACGATCTCAGGGAGCCGGCGATGTTGGACTTCCCGCGGGGCGGAAAGCGCCCCGACGAGGCGAGCGCGCGATGCGACGAGGCGCTCGCCTTCATCCTCCGCGAGATCACGGATCCGGCGGTGCCGTTCACGAGAAGCCCAGGCCGCGGTTGCGAATGGTGTCCGTTCAAGCTCCTCTGCCGATGAGGCCCCGCGCGGAGTTCGTCCTTGACGGGCCGCCGGGGCGGGGGTAGCATATACCCTCGTATTCAACGCCTTTCGGGAGGAAATGATGTTTGCTATAATCGAGTCGGGTTCAAAACAGTACAAGGTCTCCGCCGGCGATAGAATCGAAATCTACGCCCTTGGCCTCGACCCGGGCAAGGAAGTGGAGTTCCCCAATGTCCTCCTCGTCGCGGACGGGGAGAAGGTGGTCGTCGGAAAGCCGGTCATAGAGGGGGCGAAGGTCGTCGGAACCGCCGAGGGCGTGAAAAAGGGCGAGAAGCTCTTCCCCCTTTCGAAGAGGCGCAGGAAGAATTCGCAGCGCCGCATCGGCCACAGGCAGAAGATGAGCGTGGTGCGCATCAAGGAGATCGTGGTCGGACAGGAGGCTCGGCATGGCGCATAAAAAAGGGATGGGGAGTTCCAGGAACGGCCGGGACAGCAACTCTCAGCGGCTCGGCGTCAAGCGCTTCGGCGGCCAGGTCGTCGGCAGCGGCAGCATACTCGTCCGCCAGCGCGGCACGCGCATCCTCCCCGGCGCGAACGTCGGCCGCGGGCGAGACGACACCCTCTTTGCCCTTGTCGACGGCGTCGTGAAATACGCCGGCGCGCGGAAGAAGACGGTGAGCGTGGTGCCGGCCGTCTGAACCGCCGGCGGCCGCGGGTACACGGCGCGACGTGTTCATAGACACAATCGTGGTGCTGGTGAAGGCGGGCGACGGCGGGAACGGCTGCATGAGTTTCCGCCGCGAGAAGCACGTCCCCCTGGGCGGTCCCAACGGCGGCGACGGCGGGAAAGGCGGGGACGTTATTTTTTGCGCGGACAACAACCTCTCCACACTTCTGGACTTTTACTACCGCCCTCGCCTCGTCGCCGGGAAGGGGGAGCACGGGAGAGGCAAGCTCCAGACCGGCGCCAACGGCGGCGATCTCCTCGTCCGCGTCCCAACCGGGACCGTCGTCCGATCCATCCCGGCCGGCGAAATCCTCTGCGACCTGACGGCGGACGGGCAGCGCTTCGTCGCCGCGAGGGGAGGCGTGGGGGGGCTCGGGAACGCGCGTTTCAAGAGCCCCACGAACCGCGCCCCCAGGACCGCCACGAGGGGCGGGGCGGGCGAGGAGGCGACGCTCCGGCTCGAACTGAAGACGATCGCCGACGCCGGCCTCGTGGGATTGCCGAACGCGGGGAAGTCTACGCTCATATCGAAGATCTCCGCCGCGAGGCCGAAGATAGCCGCCTATCCGTTCACCACGCGCGAGCCGCATCTCGGCCTCGTCCGCGTCGGGGACGACCGGTCGTTCGTCGTAGCGGATATCCCCGGGCTCATGGAGGGGGCGCACCGGAACGTCGGGCTGGGGCACGAGTTCCTCCGGCACATCGAGCGCACGCGGGTGCTCCTCTTCGTGCTCGACATGGCCGCTGTAGACGGGCATGACCCGGTCGCAGCGCTCGCCACGCTCGAGCGCGAGCTCGCCCTTCATCAGCCGGCGATGCTGGAGAAAAAGAAGATCATCGCCGCGAACAAGATGGATCTCCCCGGCGCGGACGAGCGGCTGAGGGCGCTGAGGGCGGCGCGCGGCGACTGTCGCGGGGCGATACACCCGATCTCGGCCCTGACCGGAAAGGGGGTCCGGGGGCTCGTCGCGGCCCTCGCGGGGCTGCTCTGCGCCGCCGAGGGGCCGCCGGGAGGGCCCGGGGGGCGACGCCCGCCGACGCCCGCCGCGCGGCCCCCCCGCATCGCGGGCCGCCGGGACCGGCCGTCATGAGAACGCAGCTGATTTCGAAGGCGCGCAGGATCGTCGTCAAGGTCGGGAGCAACATCCTCTCCGACGAGCGCGGGATCCTGAGCGAGAGGTTCATAGCCGACCTCGCCCGCCAGGTGGCCTCCATCCGCCGCGGGGGCAAGGAGGCGGTCATCGTGACCTCGGGGGCCATCTCGGCGGGGATGGCCCGCCTTGGCCTCCCCCGCCGTCCCAGGCTCCTCCCCGGCCTCCAGGCCGCCGCCGCGGTCGGCCAGGGCCATCTCATGCACCTCTACGCCGCGGCCTTCCGCGGGGAGGGGGTGGAGGTGGGGCAGATACTACTCACCGCCGACGACCTCAAGGCCCGCTCCCGGCATCTGAACGCCCGGAACACCATCATCGCCCTGCTCGACAGCGGCGTCGTTCCCATCATCAACGAGAACGACACCGTCTCGACCGACGAGATCAAGTTCGGCGACAACGACTGCCTCTCGGCGCTTGTGGCGAACCTCGTTGCAGCGGACCTCCTCGTGATCCTCACCGACGCGCAGGGCCTCATGACGGAAGACCCGAAGAAGGGCGGCGGGGAGCTGATCGCGGAGGTGGCGCGCATCGGCCCGGAGATCGAGGCGCTCGCCAAGGGTGCCGGATCCGACAGGGGCACGGGCGGGATGGTTTCGAAACTCCGGGCCGTGAAGATGGTTGTGTTCTCCGGCGAGTCGGCCGTAATCGCGGACGGAAGGGAACGGGACATCCTCGCGCGGATCGTGCGCGGGGAGGCCGTGGGGACGTTCTTCCATCCCGCGAAGGAGAGGATGGACGGCCGCAAGCGTTGGATCGCCTACTTCATCAAGCCGAAGGGGAAAGTCGTCATCGACGACGGCGCGGTGTCGGCGATCCTCCGGAAGGGGACCAGCCTGCTCCCCTCCGGGATACGGGGGGTGTCGGGGGATTTCAAGAAGGGCGACACGGTCAGCGTCGTCTCAACGGCGGGGCGCGAGGTGGCGCGGGGGCTCACCAACTACTCCGCCTCCGATCTGCGCCTGATCGGCGGGCGCAAGACCGGGGAGATAAAGGGGATCCTGGGCCGCAAGGATTACGACGAGGCGGTGCACAGGGACAACCTCGTGCTGCTCGGCGACAGGGGGCAGTAGCGGCTCGCGTCTCGGTACCGGCGGCCCGCCGGCCCCGCATGCGTGCCGGGGGATCGACGCGCCGGGGGGGCTTCACCGAGGAGGCGCATCGGCATGACAGGCATCAGGGCGTACGTGGAGGATCTCGGGCGAAGGGCGCGCGCGGCCTCGACCCTCCTCGCCGCGGCATCCACCGGGGACAAAAACGCGGCGCTCCTCGCCATGGCGGACGCCGTCGAGGGCGGGTCGAGCGCCATCCAGGCGGCGAACCGCGAGGATGTCGAAGCCGCGGAGAGGGCGGGGGTCGCGGCGGCGGTCCGGCAGCGCCTGGCCCTCGGGCGGAAGGGGGTCGCGGAGATCTGCAATGGGCTGAGGCAGGTCGCCGCCCTCCCCGATCCGGTGGGGGAGGTGCTGGCGGAGTGGGAGAGGCCGAACGGCCTGAAGATCAGCAAGGTCCGCGTCCCGATCGGCGTGATCGCCATGATCTACGAGGCGCGCCCGAACGTGACGCCCGACGCCGCCGCGCTATGCGTCAAGTCCGGAAACGCGGTGATCCTGCGCGGCGGACGCGAGGTCGTAGGTCATGATGTCGTCGCGGGTCACGAGTTCCGGCGCCAGCGAGCGCGACAGCAGGTAGCGGTCGGCGTGCAGCGGGTGCCGTGCGCTGACGTGACCGAAGCCGTCGAGCACGCCGAGGCCGGCGAGAATCCGGTTGCCCGCGACGATGTCGTCGAGCAGGGTGCGCAGGTGCACGTTCACCTGGTACTCGCCGCCCAGCTTCTCCTTCAGGTAGCGGGCGAAGACCTCGACATGGCGGGCTTCGTCCATCACCTGAGTGCTCGCGTACATCTTGGCGTCGTACCACGGCACGGTCTCGACGATCTTGGCGGTGCAGATCAGGGCGCCCTGCTCGCCGTGGAGGAACTGGCTGAGCATCCAGTTGCGGCCTTCGATGCCGAACTGCAGCCATTCCTTGTCGCCCCACTTCTGCACGCACTGACGCGCGGTGAATTTTTCCAGGCGATAAATCGAATCGACAACACCGTCGGCGTCCTCCATGATGCAACACTGACCTATTGAGAACGTCTGGCAGTTGATGGCGTAACGGCTACCCTCTTCGACACACATGACCGCCGTGCCCGCCCAGCCCAACGAGCGATACACCTGCTGTAGGGCCAGCGGCGCGTTGCTGGCGTTGATCGCGCCGGCGCGACTCACGACCTGCTCCAGATCTCGATGACGGGGTCAAAGTGCTGGCCGCGGTCGGCTGGGACCGTCAGACAGTCACAAGCTCACCGAGTCCCTCACCGCACATCGCCGATGCTGCTCCCAGGTTTGTCGCGTAGAAGAGCAAATCGGAACGTCAGCCCCGTCCTGCTACCGGCGACGCCCAAGGCCGGGAGCACCACCGGAGACTGTTCGGACGCTGCTGCTCCTGGCCTGGCCACCACACGCCTCACA
>CALLYX010000370.1 GCA_937858775.1 uncultured bacterium
CACGTTCAGCCATGCGTCCGACGACGCGGACGACGACGCCGGCCAGGACGGGACGGTGGTGGGTCACGACGGCGACGACGAACGAAGCACTGAGGACCACGACTCGACGGATCACCGTTCGACCGACCACGAAGCAGGCCACGATGACGACGACTAGATCCCCCCGCCGCAAGCACGCGGCACTGGGGGCTCGATGGATGACGGCGGGCCTCGCCGCCTCGGCGCGGGTGCGGCTCTCGACCACCGACTCCACGGGGGCGGCGGGCGACGCCTCGGACCCGGCGACGCGGGTGGGCGGGCCGGGCATGGTGCGCGGGGCGCCTTGAGCGGCGCGCAGCCGGATATCCCGCGGAGGCCTGATCGCCTGGATGCCGCCCGTTCGTCCCGAGATCGAGATTCGATCATCCGGTTGCCGGGAGGACGCGCCGACCCGGCCAGCGCGGAGGCCGCGGTTCGGCGTCACCGTTTCAGGGCGATCACCAGGTAGATCCCGGGGCGGTCGAGAAGGCGGACGGGGCTGAAGCCCCGCGCCATGAGCAGCGGTCCCATCTCCGCCGCCGGCGGCATGAGGTCCTCGGAAACGGCTCCCCCCGCCCGGCTGTGGATCGCGTTGATCTCGCAACTGCCCAGCGGATGGACGATGACGAGGCGCCCCCCCGCCCTGAGGAGCCGGTTGAACTCCGCGAGCGCCGGCCCCGCCTCGAAATGCGGGAAGGCGCAGTAGCAGACCACCGCGTCAAAGGAGCCGTCCGCGCAGGGGAGCGCCTCCGCCCGGGCGCGTATGAACCTCGCCCGGCGCAGCGCCTTCTTCCGCCGCGCCCTCCGGAGCATCCCCGCGGAGAAGTCGGCGCAGACGACCATTCCCCCGGCTCCGACCGCCCGGAGCAGGAACGGCGCGGCCCGCCCGGTCCCGCACCCGAGATCGAGGACGGTGTCCCCGTCGCGGAGGCCGAAGCGGTCGACCAGGGCCTGGAGCAGTTCCGGTGCGGCGGCGGGATGGCGCATCTCATCCCACCGCTCCGCGTGCCGGTCGAAGAACTCCATCCTCGCCCTCATTTCCGGACCCTCTTCGGCGAGCAGAGGATGCAGAGCCCGAAGATGGCGCTGGAGGAGAGGATGATAACGGCGCCCGAGGGCAGGTTCAGGTAGTAGGAGGCGGTCAGGCCCAGGACGCAGGAGGCGATCGCGAAGACGGCCGAGAGGAGGAACATCCGCCGGAGGCTGTAGGTGAGCTGGTACGCGGCGGCCGGCGGGTTGTAGATCAGGCCGAAAACGAGGAGGCCGCCGATCGTGTTGAGGTTGAGGGCGATGACCACGCCCGTCACGAGAAAAATGCCGTACAGGATCGCCTTTTCGGGGATGCCCGCCGCGGCGGCCGCTTCCCGGTGAAACGCGATGGCCTGGATCTCCTTGAAGAAGATGGCGATCCCGGCGAGCAGGAGCGCGGCTACGATCGCCATCAGGGCGATGTCGCCCGCCGAAACGGACAGGATGTTTCCCCAGAAAAGCCCCAGGGCCTCGGTGCGGGGCCCCTTGAGCATGCCCAGGCCGAGAAACGCGAGGCCGATGGTGACGGAGAAGAGGATGCCGATCGAGAGCTCCGGGTGGAGCCTCGCCCTGTCCGCGAACGGCCCCACGGCCCCGGCGCAGACGACGCAGAGGGCGATGCCGCAGGCGAGGGGGCTCACGCCGGCGAGGAGGCCGAGGACCGCGCCGGCGAAGGCCGCGTGCGACATGGCGACGCTCAGGAACGGGATGCGCAGCGTCACGATGAACACGCCCACCAGGCCGCAGCCGAGGCCGCCCAGAAGGGCGGCGGCGAGCGCGTGCCTCATGAACTCATATCTCAGCGGTCCCATTCCCGCCCCCGGGGAAGACGGCCACCCTTCCCCCGACGTCCACAAGCCGCACCGCGCATCCGTACAGCCCGGAGAGCGCCTTCTCGTCGAGCGCCCCCGCGCGCGGGCCGTCGTAGTAGATCCGGCCGCCGCGCATGAGGAGGAACCGGGAGCAGCACGGCGGAAGGTGGCTGATGAAATGCGTGACGAAAAGCACCGTCAGGCCGCCCCTCCGGTAGACGCGCTCCACGAGGCCGCCCACCTCAGCCTGCGCGGCGATATCGAGGTCCGAGGTGGGTTCGTCGAGCATGAGGATCTCCGGCTCCTGGGCCATCGCGCGCGCGATGCCCATCTTCTGCCGCTCGCCGCCGGAGAGATGGCCGACGGGCCTATCGAGAAGGCCGCCGAGACCGGTCAGGCGCGCCACCCCCGCGACCTTCGCCCTGTCCCCCGGCGAGGGACGCCCCCAGAGCCCCAACATCGGCCACCTGCCCATCATGACGACTTCCCGGACGGTCGCCGGGTAGGCCGGGTCGTAGTCGCAATGCTGCGGCAGGTAGCCGATCCGGCGGCGCGCCTCCCTCAGGTGTCTCCCGGCCGCCGGCCGGCCGAACAACTCCACCGTCCCGGATGTCGGAGCGACGAGGCCGTTGAGCAGGCGGAGGAGGGTCGACTTCCCGGATCCGTTCGGCCCGACAATGCCGACGAACTCGTTCCGCCGGATGGAGAGCGAGATATCGCCGAGGGCGCGGCGGTTGTGGAACGCCGCGCTCACCGCCCTGATCTCTGCGACCGTTTCGCCTCCCATGCCTTCACCCCTTCGATGACGAGCCCGGCGTTTCGCCTGAGCGTCTCCACGTACCCGCCGCGCTCGGGGAAGAAGCTGAGCGCGACGTGCCCGGCCCCCGCCCCCCGCGCGATCGGAAGGCCGGTATCGGCGCCGCTCTGGGCGTTGTCCGCGACGAGCGCGACCCCCATCCGCCTAGCCCGCTCGACATGCCGCGCCATCTCCCGGGGGGTCAGGTCCTCCGGGATGCCGAACGCGAAAATCTCGCGGAACCCCATCCACCGGAAGAAGGGCTCGAGCCGCACGGACACCGCCACCGGAACCCCCCGGACGCCCAGCGCCTCGGCGTCGCGCGCGATCACGCGGCCGGCCGCGTCGAGCTCCGCGAGGTAGGCGTCCAGCCGCGCCCGGAAAAACGCCCCCCAAGCGGGTCTCATCCCAGCGAACGCGGCCGCGATCGACCGCGCGGCCTCCGCCTGGCCCGGCGGGGTCATCTCGTTCTCCGACGGCCGGACGGCCAGGGTGCGGACCGAGCGCGGCAGCGAACGCGGCAGGAACGACTCGAAGCCGTGCCGGAGCAGCAGATCGCACTCCTCGACGCTCCGGGCCTCCGAGGGCTTCATGTCGAAGTGGCCGGGACAGGCGCCGGGCGGCACCAGGGTGGTCACGCGCACCCGTTCGCCCCCCAGGCGGGAGGCGGCGCAGCCGAGGAGCGAGGTCGTGGCCGTCACGCGGAGTTCCTCCCCCCCGTCGGCGGCCGCGGCGAACAGCAGCAGCGCGGCGCATACGCGGCAAAAGGCGGTTTTCGTTCTTCTAGAAATCAAAGGCAAGCCCCATGGTGAAGGCGGTGCCCGGCATCGGGTATCCGGGGACGTATGTGTATTTCTGGTCCAGGATATTCTCCATGGCGAAGTATATCTCAGCCCCCGCCGGCAGGCCAACCCCCTCCAACTCGTAGGCGAGCCTCCCGTTCACGAGCAGGTACGAGGAGAGCCTGTCCACCTCATGGTCCTGTCCGAACCGGTGATCGGCGTACTCGCCGTCGAGGTACAACTTCCACTGTCGGAGCCGCCACAGGATCCCCGAGTTGATCCTGGCGCCCGGGTTCCCCTGCGTCTGGCTGTCGGGGTCCAGGCCCGTTGCGGCGAGGTAGAGGTCGAGATTGTCGACGGGCGTCCAAGTGCCGCTCAGCTCCAGCCCCTTGTGCGTGAAGGCGCCTACGTTCCGCACCTCCTGCAGCGGGAAGACGCCGGTGGTGCGGATGAGGTTAGAGCCGCGATCGATGAAGGCGGCGAGATTTACGGCGGCCCGTTCGCCTATCCGCTGCGATATGCCCGTTTCGTAATGCCAGACCGTCTCCGGATCGAGGTCGCGGCTGGCCCCGGGAAAGACGACGAGCTGCGCGATCGCGGGGAGGTTGAAGCCCCGCGCGACGGTGCCGTAGAGGGTCGTCCGCTCGGCCAGCCGGTAGTGCAGGCCGAACTGCGGCGCCCACTGCCAGCCGAACTCGGGGCTGTAGTTCATCCTGATGCCCGCCGAGGGCGTGACCGTGTCCCGGAGGGTGTGCCGGAGCTGGATGTACGGGGCCGCCGTCGTGATGAAGTCGGTGAAGTTCTTCGCGGGGTTCACGAAGTGGCCGCCGTACCGCTCGAAGGCGAATCCGAGCGTGCACTCGCCGTCCTCCCAGGGCCTGAATGTTTCGGGCATGTCGATGCCGTAGCTCTCGTACCTCGTGTGCGAACCCGGCGCCCCGCTCATCGTGATGTGGCCGAAGTCGCTGTAGAAATTACTCCTGCCGTGGAAATTGTCGAATGAGTTTTCGAGCGACGTATTGAATCCGTGCTCCCAGATCTCCCCCTTCGTCGCGAAGGGGGCATACGTCGGGCCGGGGTTCTCCCAGCGGCTCCGGTAGTGCATCCAGGCGCCGTTGAGCCTGAACTGATCGTTCAGGCGGTAGCGCGATCTGCCGAAGTAGTTGTGCACCCAGTTATTCGTGTGCCGGCGGTGTCCCTCGGTCTTGAAGAAGCCGCCCGACCCGAGGAGGTCGAAGGGGCCGTCCTTCAAGGAGATATTCCCCTTGTGCTGCTGGGTGCGGTAGGTGCCGAAAGAGCTCTCCCCCCTCCCGTGAAAGCCGTCCTCGGGTTCCCGGGGGATGACGTCGACCACGCCGCCGAAGGCGCCGTTGCCGTGGAGCACCGGGGAGGCGCCCTTTATGATATCGACCCGGTCGGCCCAGTTCAGCATGAGCGAATCGGCCAGCGGATGGGCGAACATCCCCTGCTGCTGGGGCATGCCGTCCAGCAGGACGCGTATCCCCGTGTGCGGGGCGCCGCCGATGCCCCGGATGAAGATGCCGGCGTTGGCGTCCGTCCCGCCCCCGTAGGCCCTGGCGCCGTGCTTGATGACGTGCACGCCGGGCACCTGTGAGGCGATATCGTAGAGGCCGGGCGCGGACGAGGCCTCCAGCACCCCGCCCGGGATGACGCTCACGTGCCCGCCGTCCTTCCCGATCTCGTCCCTGTACCAGCCGGGTTCGGTGACGACGACCTCCGCGAGTTCGTCCACGCCGTTCCCCAGCGCGTCCTCATCCTGCGCGAGGGCCGGGGTGCCGGCCAACAGCGCGGCGGCGAGCAGATGGCGTGCCTTCATGGACCTTCCTCCTTCCTCGGCTTCCGCGACGCGGTCTCGAACGTGATGGGGATCCGGAGATCCCATGAGTCCCTCTGAATCTCATCCGGTATGGGGGGGAGCGGCGCGGCCCTCCTGACGGTGGCCTGGGCCTCCCAGTCGAGGAGCGTGGAGAGCGAACTTCGAGCGATGCGCACGCCGGTCACGCCCCCGTCACGCGATACGCGGAAACGGACTACGGCGCACCCCTCCGCCGCCTTGTCGCGCGCCCCCGCCGGATAGCGCTTCACCCGTTCAATGCGCCCGCGCACCAGCGCCAGGTAGCCGCGTTCCCCCCCGCCGTCGCTCTCGGATCGACCCGAGGCCCCGGCGGAGGGCAGCGGGGCGCGGTCGGCCCCCTCGGCCGTTTCGCGCGCCGCCCCCGCCGCCGGGATCTGCGCCGGTCCGGGCCGTTCAAGGACCGGCCGGCGCCGAGGCCGTCCCTCCTCCGGCCGCTCCCGGAGTTCCGATCGCGCCGGCCCGGCGCCCTCGTCCGCCGCGGCTCGACCCGTGGGAAGCGGCGCATTCGACGCCTCCGCCGGGACCGGGATCGTTATGGAACCCATCCTGATCGTCACGGCGCCGCCCATGGCTGAAGACGCCGCGCGGCCGCCCCGCGCTATCGACAGCGCCGTGCAGTGGACGGCCAGCGACAGGGTGAAGGCCGTCCACAGCGTCGTGTCCCGCCCGAGGGCATTTTTCATTATCTCTCCCCGGCGGGCCGCAGCGGGCCGTTCACGCCGAAACGCGCGCCCGGCGCAGGCGCGGAGGGGCGGAAGGCGCGCCCGACTATGATGGGACGGGAGGCGAGGCGGGCCATGATCCATCCGCCCTTCGAGGGTATGACCGTCATGCGCGGCGTCTCCGCGCCGCGCGCGGGCGCGGCGATGTCGTGCTACGATTATAAATATAGTAGCACTTAAGGCGGGCCTGTCAAAGGGAATAAGCCGGCGCCGCGCGGCGGGCCGTCATCGCAAAGGGAAGAAACACACCGGGGAAGCCGAACAAAAGGGCCGGGCCTCGACCGCCGGCGGCACGAACAGGTGCAGCTTCTGGTCGCTGAACAGCCAGCGCTGCCGGCTGCCAGGGGTGACGGTCACGGTCAACGCCTCACCCAGGGCAAGAATGACCACGCCCTCGCTAATAGCGAGT
>CALLYX010000371.1 GCA_937858775.1 uncultured bacterium
TAGAATGGCTTGACGAGCTGGGCCTTGTGCATCCGAACCCGCGTCTGCGCCGGGTTCTTCGGCCCGATGGCGATCAGGTTTTCCCTGCTCGTGAGCCAGTTGACGATGTTGAGCAGGAAGGTCGCGTTGCCCATGGTCATCAGCTTGGCGTTCGTGATGAAATCCGAATCCCCGATCACGACGAGGCGGAAGTTCTTCAGCGGCTTGTCGCCGGCCTTCTCCTCGTCCGCCTCCACCGCCACGCCGAACGGGACCGGCCCCTTGAGGTCCTTCCCCTCGTCGAAGCGGAACGTCTCGTTCGTGAAGTCGCTCTCCCCCCATCCGGTCGGCGAGGTCTGCACCAGCGTGCGCGCGATGAGGTCGGGGTTCGCGGCCCCGGGCCTCACGGAGCGCGCCTCGGCGTAGAACGTCGCCCGCCGCCTCATCTGCTCCGTGATCGGGTGGAAGCCGTAGTTGTCGGCGAGAAGGTTGAGCGGGCTAAGGAAGATGAGCCGTTGGGCGGACTCGGGGTCGACGACGATATCGTTTCCGACGTCGACGTTCCACGCGCGCAGGAAGGATTCGAGGCCCGATTTCGTCTGCGGGTCCAGGGCGATGAACAGCCTGCCGCCGTTTTCGAGGTAGGCGGCGATCGCCTTTCTTTCCTCGTCGAGGTACGGCTCCGCGGGGCCTGCGATCACCAGCAAGCCGCAATCCCCGGGGATACCCCTCTTCTCGTAGAGGGAGAGCTTCTCGACCTTGAGATTCTCCCGCTCCAGGAGGGTTTTGCATCCCTCGAGCCCCTGCTCGCCCGAGTCGTCCGTGGATGCCTCGCCGTGTTTCGTCACGAAGTAGACGACGGGCTGCTTCTCCTGGACGAGGTTGAGTATCGCGGAGGTGAACGACTGCTCGCCCTTGAACGCCTTGACCGTGGGCGCCTGGCCCCGCCGCGCCCCGGTATAGTCCATCTCGACGATATCCTTGTCGTAGACGTACTTGGTCTTATCGCCCTGCTCGAATACGACTATGGACGGGGCCCTGTCGGTCGGGGGAATCTTGAACTTGGCGAGGAGGAACTTCACCCGGGCCGGGTCCTTCTCGGGGTCCACATACTCCACCGTCAGGATCTTCGTGACCCCTGCGTAGCGTTCGAGGAGCTCCCGGATATCGTCGTAGATCGGGGTGTGGGGCGAGTAAAAGACGTAGGCCTTCACCGGCTTGGACAGGCCCTTCAGGACGTTTACGGTCTTGTCGGAGAGCGAAAAGAATTTGCTCGACGTCCAGTCGGCCCGCCTGTAATGGCGGTAGCCGAGATAGTTGGCCATCAGGTAGATCGCCGCGGCTATGACGCAGACCAGCGTCACGTTGGCGCCGATCGCCGCCCTGTGTATCCTAGGAATCCGATTGCCGGCCATGAATCCGACCTCCTTGCATCCCGCTCGTGTGCCCGATGCGTCCGGCGCCGGACGCGCGATCACGCCCCGCCGTCAGCGCCACTTCTGCGACTCCACGATCCTCACCGTCAGAAATAGGCAGAGGATGGTGCTGGTCGTGTAATAGACGAGGGGCCTCGTGTCCACGATCCCCTTGCTGAAACCGTCGAAGTGATTGAAGACGCTGAGATACGCGAATATCCCCTTGGCGAGCTCCCCCGAGACGAGGTTCTCGAATATCCCGACGATCCATATCGTCGTTATGACGACGTAGCTCACGATCGCCGCGATGATCTGGTTCCGGGTGAGCGAGGAGCAGAGGAGGCCCACCGCGATGAACATCGCCCCGACCAGCGCCGTGCCGAGATAGCCGGAGCAGATCGGGCCGTAGTCCAGCGGCGAGTACCAGCGGAGGACGGCGACGTAGAGAAGGGTCGGCGCCCACAGGAAGAGGAAGAACGCCCACGCCCCGAGGAACTTCGAGAGAACCAGGTCCCAGTCGGTGACGGGGGCCGTCATGAGCACCTCGATCGTGCCGGACTTGCGCTCCTCGGCGATAAGCCGCATGGTGATCACGGCCGGCACGATGGAAAGGACGAGGTATAGGAAGATCGTCCGCCCGAAATAGAGCTGCATCGCCGACCCCTCGATCGTCATGCGCGGATCGTTGAGGACGATCATGAGGAGGGAGAAGACGAAGCTGTTGAAGGCGAGAAAAACCACCAGCACGACGTAGGCGATCGGCGAGTAGAAGTACGATTTCAGCTCCTTCATGAACAGCGGGGCTATCTTGCCCATATGTTATCCCCTCCCTCCTGCGCTCCCCCGTGGGCCTTGTTCGCCCGCGCGCCGCGGCCGGCCGTCACGCACCGCGCAAGGCCCGCTCGGCGCCCCCGGATGCCGGACGCCCGGTATCACCCGCTACCCGTTCTCCTGGTCGTGCATCGTGATATGGACGAAGATATCCTCGAGCGTGACCTTCTCCTTCCGCATCTCCCGGAGCCCCCATCCGCGGCCCGTGATCACGCGGGCTACCTCCTCCCGCACGTCCGCCTCCTCGCGCACGTCCACGGCGAGCGTGCTGACGCCGTTGCCGCGGCGCTCAACCTTCCGGACGCCGGCGATCCCGGCGACCGCTTTCCGTATCTCCTCGCCGGGGCCGCGGACCTCGACCACGAGGCGCGAACCGCCCCTGATCTCCCTTATCAGGTTCTCGGGGGTGTCCATGGCGACGATCCTGCCGTGGTCGATGATGATGACCCTGCCGCATATCGCCTCGACCTCCGGCAGGATATGGGTGGAGAGGAGGATGGTGTACTCGCCCCCCAGTTGCTTGATCAGGGCGCGCACCTGGCGCACCTGATTCGGGTCGAGGCCGATGGTGGGCTCGTCGAGGATGAGCACCTTCGGGTCGTGGATGAGCGCCTCGGCGAGGCCCACGCGCTGCCGATACCCTTTCGAGAGCTGGCCGATGATGCGGTGGCCGACGTCGGCCACCTGCGTCTTCTCCATCACATCCTTCAGGCGCCTCGCGCGGCCCTTGCGCGGAACGCCCTTGAGGCGGGCCCGGTAGTCGAGGTATTCGGAGACCCGCATGTCCGGGTATAGCGGCACGTTCTCGGGGAGATAACCGATGATCCTGCGCACGTCCAGGGAGCGCCTGAAGATGTCGTAACCGCCGACGGTGGCGGTGCCCGAGGTCGGGGGCATGAAGCAGGTGAGCATCCGCATCGTGGTGGTCTTCCCGGCGCCGTTGGGGCCGAGGAAACCGAGTATCTCGCCCTTATTGACGCGGAACGAGATGTTGTCCACGGCGCGCGTGACCGCGTAGTTCTTGCTGAGATTGCGTGCGTCAATCATGGCGCTCGACACCTCCCTTGCTTGCGGAATGCCCCCTCGCGCCTCCGCGCGGACGCCCCCCGGGGGGGGCGAAGGCGGCCCTCCGCCACGGGCGCTACTCGGCCGAGGGCCTGGAGCGGAAACCGATCTTCCCCTCGATGAACTCGCGCAACGCGATATCCGCGCCGCTCAGCCCCTGGTGCGAATCAAGCAGCGGCGCCGCGCCGCGGTCGAGTTGCTTTATGCGGTTCGCCAGGATATTGACCAGCAGGGGGCTGCTCCCCGCCTTCCGCACCCCTTCGATGAACATCTGTTTTTCATCTTCCACGCCCTGATCCTCCGTGTGAAGTCCGCCCGCCGGAAGCGCCGTGCACGAATTTCGACGCCGGCCGGGTGAAAAGGTTGAGAGATAATATCAAAATTTCGCCGGTGCCATCACGGAAAACCGTTTGGGGGCGCAAGGCCCCGCCATATGGAAAGAACACGGCGCCTCCGGCCGCGCGGCGCCCCCCGCAGGATGCGCCATCGCCTGCGGGGAAACCGGTTATGAGAATCCCGGCCCCTGCCGAAAGCGGGGGTTGGAGGGCTTGCCTGAAGATGCCCCGCCGATATCTTCCGGTTCAAGGGCGCGGGACACCCCGCAGGACCGACTTCCAAGACCGTGAAAGGCGGTCGGGATCAGGCGGCGTGCCGCGGCGGCGGGGGCTCACGATTCGACCCCGCGTGGCCGGGCGCTGGGCCGAAAAGCCGAATCCCGGGGGGGGCGCGACGCCCCTCCCGGGATTTCAGCCTTGCGCGGCCCGGCTCAGTACATCCCGCCCATGCCGCCCATGCCGCCCATGCCGCCCGGCGGCATCCCTCCGGCCCCCGGCTTCTCCTTCTCCGGGGCGTCCGTGATGAGCGCCTCGGTCGTCAGCATGAGCCCGGCGATGCTCGAGGCGTTCTGAATCGCCGTGCGAGCCACCTTGGTCGGGTCAATGATGCCGGCCTTGAAGAGGTCCTCATACTCGTTCTCGGCCACGTTGTAGCCGTAGGCCCCTTCGTGCTTCTTCACCTCCTGGACCACCACGGACCCTTCCTCGCCCGCGTTCGCAGCGAGCTGGCGGAGGGGCTCCTCGATGGCGCGCTTGATGATCTGGACGCCGACCGCCTGCTCCTCGTTCACCTTGATCTTCTCGAGGGCCGGGGCGCAGCGGAGCAGCGCCACGCCGCCGCCGGGGACTATCCCCTCCTCGACGGCCGCGCGCGTCGCGTGCAGCGCGTCCTCGACGCGGGCCTTGCGCTCCTTCATCTCGGTCTCGGTCGCCGCCCCCACGTTGATCACCGCCACGCCGCCGGCGAGCTTCGCGAGGCGCTCCTGGAGCTTCTCACGGTCGTAGTCGGAGGTCGTCTCGTCGATCTGGAGGCGGATCTGGTTGACGCGCCCCTTGATGTCGTCGGACTTCCCTTCGCCCTCGACGATCGTGGTGTTCTCCTTGTCCACGGTCACGCGCTTGGCGCGCCCGAGGTCGTTGAGCTGGAGGTTCTCCAGCTTGATCCCGAGATCCTCGGAGATGCACTTCCCGCCGGTGAGAATCGCGATATCCTCGAGCATCGCCTTCCTCCGGTCCCCGAATCCGGGGGCCTTGACGGCGCAGCAGGAGAGCGTTCCGCGGATCTTGTTGACCACGAGGGTCGCCAGGGCCTCGCCCTCGACGTCCTCCGCGATCACGAGGAGCGGCTTGCCGCTCTTTGCGACCTTCTCGAGCAGGGGGAGCATGTCCTTGAGGTTGGAGATCTTCTTCTCGTGGATGAGGATGTAGCACTCCTCGAGCACCGCCTCCATCGTCTCGGTGTCGGTCATGAAGTAGGGCGAGAGGTAGCCCTTGTCGAACTGCATCCCCTCCACCACCTTCAGCGTCGTCTCGATCCCCTTCGCCTCCTCGACCGTTATCGTCCCGTCCTTGCCGACCTTCTCCATCGCGTCGGCGATGATCTCGCCGACCGTGGTGTCGGAGTTGGCGGAGAGGCTTGCCACCTGGGAGATCTCCTTGCGGTCCTTCACCGACTTGGAGAGCTTCGCCAGCTCCTTCTTGATGACCTCGACGGCCTTGTCGATGCCGCGCTTGAGCTCCATGGGGTTGACCCCCGCGGTGACGTTCTTCAGCCCCTCGCGGTAGATCGCCTCTGCGAGCACGGTGGCCGTGGTGGTACCGTCGCCGGCGTCCTCGGACGTCTTCGACGCCACCTCGCGGACCATCTGGGCGCCCATGTTCTCGTACGGGTCCTCGAGCTCGATCTCCTTCGCGACGGTCACGCCGTCCTTGGTGATCGTCGGGGAGCCGAACTTCTTGTCCAGAACGACGTTCCGGCCCGCCGGGCCGAGCGTGACCTTTACGGCCCTGTTGAGCTTGCCTACGCCGTTCAGGATCTGCTGCCGCGCGTCAGAACCGAACAGAAGCTGTTTCGCTGCCATTGTGTGACTCCTTTCCTTGCCGTGCCGAACTTACCCTATGACCGCGAGCACATCCTCTTCGCGGAGAATCAGGTGCTCCTTGTCGGAGATCGTAACCTCGGTGCCCGCGTACTTGCCGATGAGAACCGTGTCGCCCTTCTTGACCTCGAAGGGGATCAGCTTCCCGTCCTCGTCGCGCTTGCCCGTGCCGACCTCGATCACCTTGGCCTGCATCGGCTTCTCCTTCGCCGTGTCGGGGATGATGATGCCGCCCTTGGTCTTCTGTTCCTCTTCGATCCTCTTGACGAGAACCCTGTCGTGCAACGGTTTCACCTTCATATTCTTCCTCCATTGATAGGATTGTTAGCACTCACTAAATTCGAGTGCTAATCACCTAACAAGAATCCCTCCACATACTCAAGGCCCGCTATTCTCCTCTACCGTGAGATTCCAGGATTGAAAAAGTATATCCTTGCGATAAAAATCGTCATTCTGAGTATATCGACGAATATCTTCTCGATGCTCTTCTTTTCTTTTACCTATACTTCAGCAGTGGATCTGTTCGCGAACACACCCCCCCGGCCTGCGCAGCTTTCGCCCCCACTGCCTGTTTGACAAAGTGCTGATCCCGTGCAACAGGTACCCCATGGATATCCCGACCATCCTGCTCATTGCCGTGGGACTCGCCATGGACGCCTTCGCCGTATCCATCTCGTGCGGCATCTCCATGGTGAAGCTGAGGTTCCGCTCCGCCC